>JAEEYJ010000175.1 GCA_016291725.1 Solobacterium sp. | reverse complement strand
TCGTAACGTTGCCGTTTTCGAAGATCGGCTCCCCTTTGGAATTGATGATGGCATCATAGGTCTGTACTTCACCGTCGATGTATTCTTCCATGATGTACGGTTCATCGCACTTGTTTTCAAAGAAGTGCTTCAGATCTTCTTCTCTGCGGATCTTGTGGGTATCGTTGGCACCGACACCGTTGTCCGGCTTGGCGACAACAGGCAGACCCACTTCCTGGATGAATGCCAGACATCCTTCGTAGTCATCCACCATGTGGTAGCGGGCAACGGGGATTCCTGCCTTGATGTAGTTCTCCTTCATCCGGGACTTGTACTTGACCGGTTCCATATCTGCGGTATGGAATCCGGTGGTGATGTTGAACTCGGTCCTCAGCAGCGCGTCCTTCTCCAGCCAGTATTCATTGTTGGATTCCAGCCAGTCGATCTTTCCGTACTTGTACGTGAAGAACGCAACAGCCCGGAAGACTTCTTCATAGTTCTCCAGGGAGGAGACTTTGTAGTATTCCGTCAGGGAACCCTTCAGTTCCTGGGTCAGGGAGTCATAGGGTGCATCACCGATGCCCAGGACATTCATGCCGTTTTCCTTCAGATGGTGGCAGAAGTTCCAGTGGTTGGCCGGGAAATTGGGCGAGATATAGATGAAATTCATACTATTGTTCCTCGTCCAGGAGATACGGCAGGAAGTGGGCTGCCTGCTTGTACCACCACGGCCAGTCATGGTTGACATCGCTTCCCCAGTAATCCACCCGGATATTGATGCCGAGTTCGTGGAAGCGCCGGTCAAGGTATTCCGTGGACCAGGGCTCTTCCCAGGCGCCTCTGCCTACACATACAACCGCCTTATTGTTGTTGTAGCGGGCAACGAAGGGATGATCGGGCGCCATGTTGCACATATAGTCCGTCGGTGAGTTGATGTAGACCAGGTCATCCATGTAGCTGTCCATGAAGTAGGAGGCCTGGTAGATGCCGGAGAGGGCCAGGCAGCGGTCGAAAAGATCCGGGAAGCGGAGATACAGGTTCAGTGCGTGCGTGGCACCCATGGAACAGCCGAAGGACATAATGCCGGGATAGCCTTCCCAGCCGTTCTTTCCGTTGACGTATTCCCGCATGAAAGGAACCAGCTCACGGGTGATGTAGTTGATCCACCGCTCGTGGCACCGGATGCGCCTTGCCGGATCGCCCCCGCGGTCGCTCCAGGACTCCTTGTCATTGGTATCAATGGAGAAGACGATGACCTTTCCGGCTTCGATCCACGGTGCGAAGACATCCGTCATGTGGAAGTTCTCAAAGTCAACATATCTGCCGTCCTGGCAGGGAATGAAGAGAACAGGTCTGCCGTGGTGTCCGTAGATCTTCATCGGCATATTCCGGTCCAGGCTGGGGGACCAGAAGTCTGTATAGTTGATTTCCATAGGTTATTCCTCCTGAAGGTTTTCAAACAATGTATTCATAAAGAAGGGAATCTGCTTTTCCCAGCTGGCTTCGTTGTGCTCACCGCCGGGGACAATCCGGCTGTGCAGCCGTACATTCCTGCTGAGCAGCAGGCTGCAGGCTTCTTCAAAGGTCTTCCGGGACCGTAGATTCAGCTCCTTTTCTCCGGCGGACATGTACAGCACGGTCTCTGTACCGTAGTCTGCACTGCGGATCATCGCCATGGCCTGCTTTTTGTTGAAATCCAGGGAAGGCGAGAGCGCTGCCCCGCGGGAGAAAACATCATTGTATGCACTGAGCGCATACAGCGTCATCAGCCCGCCCATGGAACTGCCGGCAATGAAGGTGTGCTTTCGGTCTGTGAGGACGGGATAATGCTCATCGATATACGGTTTCAGTTCCAGGGTATACCAGTCCATCGTCAGCCTGCCGCGGCCTTTGATCAGAAATCTCCGGATCCGGAAGTCATAGGGGGCGTATTCGGAGAGTCTGCCGCCGCAGGGATCCGTTTCCTCGTGATGATTGCATTCCACACCGACTACCACCAGCGGCACATGATTGTCCCGGAGGTATTCCAGCATGCCCCAGCTTTTGCCGTAGGTTGCGTCTTCGTCCAGGAAGACATTGTGGCCGTCGAACATATAAAGGACGGGAAAAGGGCCTTCCTGATCAGGTGTATATACGTATACTTTCCGTTTCTCTTCTCCTGTAATAGGAAAAACAGTCATCTCAAAGATATCGAGCATACTAAAAGCTGTCCAATTGATTCCATTGTAGTGGAATACAGGGGCAAACGCTACTGAACGCAGAAGAAAAGACCGGCAATTCACCGGTCTCAATGAAAGAATGAAAACGATAAGGACTACTTCCCGGCTGCGGCTTTGACGAAGGCAGCGAACAGCTTCGCTGTCAGCGGGGAATCGTACATCATCTCCGGATGCCACTGTACACCTACGGTGAACGGATGTCCGCCGGAGAACTCCATTGCCTCTACAACACCGTCTTCGGCCGTGCCGACAACCGTACCGTTGGGGCAGACATCCTTGACAGCCTGATGGTGGTAGGTATTTGTCCCGAAGCTTTCCTCACTGAAGACATCCCTGAGCAGACCTTCCTTCAGGGTGACGGTATGGACAGCATGGTTGCGGGGATAGACGTTGACGGAATGGACAGTGCCCATCTCGCTGGGCAGGTCCTGGTACAGAGTCCCGCCGAATACAGCGTTCATGAACTGGACGCCGCGGCAGATGCCCAGAATGGGTATTCTGCGGGCAAACGCTTCCTTCAGCAGCTCTGCTTCCTGGAAATCCCTGCGTGGGAAGACAGGTCCGCACTTGCCGCGCTTGACCGGTTCGCCGTAGATTTCCGGATCCACGTCGCTTCCGCCGCTCAGCAGCAGTCCGTCGATCTTTTCAATGAACGGACGCATGGTCTCTGTATCCTTGCAGTTGGGGATGAGCACCGGAATGCCGCCGGCCTTTTCCACGGCGTTGACGTAGTCCAGTGCGATATAGTCCCAGTCCTGCAGCGGTGTGCCGAGGCCTGTAGCGCTGCCGATGGTTTCTCTGAAGTCATAGTTTACAGTAATGCCGATGATCGGTTTCATAGTATGCCCTCCGAATTGTATGCTACTATCATCGAATGAATTGTTTCCTGCGTCAAGAGAGGATCATCTGCGGGTTTTCGGCGCATAGTCCTTCAGCCCGGGTATATGTCCGGCTGCGGCGTGCCAGAGATAGAGGCTGGCCACGCTGCAGTACGGAGAATAGCGCCTGCGGTATTTCTCAAACAGTTTCCGGGTGATTTTCCGGTGATGATGGACCATGCGCAGCCCCCGCTGTACGGCCAGATCATCATAGGCAAAGATATCGGGCCTTCCCAGGCAGAACAGCAGGATCATCTCTGCCGTCCAGACGCCGATGCCCTTCAGGGCAGTGAGCGCTTTGATGGCTTCCCGATCATCCATGCGGGCAACCGTGCCGGGGTCGAAGGCGCCGCTGTGAACCTGACGGGCAAAGTCCAGGATGTACTCCGCTTTGCGGAAAGTCATGCCGCAGGACTGCAGGTCATCTACAGACAGGGTGACCAGTGTTTCAGCGTCGACCGTCACACATTTCTCCTGCAGACGGTTCCAGACAGTTTTCTGGGCGGCTGAAGAAATCTGCTGGGCAATGATGTGATGGACGACGGCAGAAAACAGATCTTCATCCATCTCCCGTTCGATGTGTCCTGCTGCATGGATGACTTCAGCCAGCACGGGATCCTTGGTAATCAGATACTGCGTTTCCTTTTCACCGTAGGGAAAGTACATGGATCACTCCCGGACCAGGCCTTCCTCCGTCTCCAGATACTGGGCAGGAATGCTGTGGGAGGAGAAGAGCTGCGGAGACAGGGGGAAGGCATAGCTTCCTGCATTGGTGATCTCCACCAGATCCCCGATTTCCGCCTTGTTTACCTCAACTTTGTTCTTGATGACATCCAGAGCCGTGCACAGGCTGCCGACAACGTTGACCGTTTCCTTCTCTACTGCATCGTTGAGTACACGTACTTCGAATTCATTGTCATTGGTGAACAGCGGCTCCATGCCCGGCACCGGCTGTCCCTTGGCAGCGTTGGCGATCAGAGCAGCGATGGCAGGCCGGAGGAATCCGTTCATACCGTTGGGGACGATCAGGTAGGTCGTGCCATGGGAGCTTTTCCTGTCGACGACCGGTGTCAGGTAGCGTCCGGCATGGCAGACTACGAAGCGTCCGGTTTCAATGATCAGACGGGCATTCAGGTCCTTGTTCATCTCCATCAGGACGGCTGTCTTCTCCCGGAGTGCCGCAAGATCCACCGGCTTCTCCTTCACATAGTCATAGACCGTGCCGATTCCGGAGCCGAAGTTGATGAATTCCATGGAGATGCCGCACTCCTGCATCAGCTGCACAGCGGTCTTCATCGTATCCTCGTAGTAGTGTCCGATGGTTTCTGCGTCCAGTACCTGGGAGCGCAGATGGACGTGCATGCCGTTGATGCGTACATTGGGGCATTCTGCCAGTGTTTTCTTCAGTTCATCCATCTGTTCCAGATCCACACCGAATTTGCTGGCGGATACCGTAGCGCTGCCCATGGCATACTGCGGATGCACGCGCAGTCCGATGGACACGGTTGTATCCCTTTCGGCAGCCAGTTCCTGGATCAGGGTCAGCTCATGCAGGCTGTCTGCGACCAGTACACATTTGCCCCAGGCATTCCGCAGGTCCATAGCGCTCTTGCCGGGGCAGGAATAGTAAATGTCTTCCTTGGCGATGCCGCAGGCCAGGCTCTCCTCCACCTCCCGCCAGGATGCCGCATCGGCGCCGAAGCCATGCGACGCAATGGTCCTGACGACCGGTTCAAACGGGTTTGCCTTGATGGAGTACAGGAAGTCAAAGCCGGGGAGTTCGCGTTTCAGCTCCTCACAGGCTTCATCGATCATCTTCTTGCTGTAGATATAGCACGGTGCGTATTCTTTCATGGTTCATTCCTCACTTACTATGATTTTATCCCGAAGTCTTCTTCCCGCAAAGCGCAGGCAGGATTTGATAGAATAGAAGAAAAGAAACGGAGAAAAGACAATGAGACTGGAACGACTGACCTGGCCGCAGGCAGAGGCATATTTCAAGGAACACGATACGGTGATTGTGCCGCTCGGCAGTATTGAGTGCCACGGAAAGCATCTCCCTTTGGGGACGGATACGATGATACCCAACCGGATCCTGGACGAACTGGAACCCCTGACAGACGCTCTGATCGCACCGACCCAGCCATACGGCAGTACGGACTATCTTTCTGTATTCCCGGGCACGGTCAGCCTGGGACCGGAAGTCACCTACCAGGTCATGTACCGGATCCTGGACGGGCTGCGCAAGCACGGTGCGAGGCGCTTCATCGTCCTCAACGGACATGGTGGAAACAATTCTGTCCTGGACAGACTGTCCCTGGACATGGAGGAGAAGGGCTGCATCCTTGCCCAGATGAACTGGTGGATCATGGTCTGGAATCTGGTGCCGGACTGGAAAGGCGACAGCCCTTGGCACGGGGGCCATGGCGGGGCAGAGGAAACCGCAGCCATTATGGCAGTGGATCCGGCATTGGTAGACACGGACGCAATCGAAGATCTTCATCTGAAATCCCTCAGTGAAGACCTGCCGTTCTCCGGACTCACGGCAGTGCGCTTCAAAGGTCTGGATATTCCCATGCGGCGCTTCTCCCGCGATGTCACGGATAACGGCTGGGTCGGCGAAGATCACCCTAAATACGCTACCAAGGAATGGGGAGAACACATGATCAAAGCCACAGCGGAATATATTGCGTCGTTCATAGAATCGTTCAAGAAAGTGGATCTGGACTGAGGATACAAGCATGAAGACATCATTCAAGGATCTGATCGTCTATGAAATCTACCCAACATCCTTCT
>JAEEYJ010000027.1 GCA_016291725.1 Solobacterium sp. | reverse complement strand
GCGAACAGTTCCATCCGGAACAGCTTATTGCAGGCAGAGTTGTTGATGGCAATCAGCGAAGGCTGTTCCCTGACATTGCTCAGGGTAAAGTCGCCGCCGGACGAAAAGCTTGTTTCACCGTCTTCGTAGAAGTACAGCATATCGCTGACCGCAATGTCCGCATCGGTACGCACGCACGCATCGACCAGTTTCTCCACCGCATCATGCCGGATCCGATCATCTCCGTCCACGAACATCACCCAGCGTCCGTGCGCACGGTCCAGTCCATAGTTCCGGGCATCGGACAGTCCGCCGTTCTCCTTGTCCAGGATGACCAGCCGGCTGTCCCGTGCCGCACAGGCCGCAAGCAGTTCCCTGCTGCGGTCGGTGGAGCCATCGTTGACAGCGATGATCTCGAGGTCTGCATAAGTCTGCTGAAAAACACCGGAGAGGCATTCTTCGATGTAGTTCTCTATGTTGTAAACCGGAATAATGACACTGACAGTGCTGTTCATAACGTTATCAAGTATAGCAAATATCACCAGGCAACGGTACAGTCGAAACCATCGCAGCCGTTCTTCCAGAACCAGCGCGAGGCGTAGTTGACCGGAATACCGTTGGTCCAGGCATAGTCCGGTGCCGCAAACACCAGCTGCATCTCACCGGGTCCGCAGACGGATTCTCCGTTGATGTAGATGCCGTCAGCCGCCAGGCGGATCTGTGCCCCGTTGTATTCGATGGTGAACGGACCGCTGCCTGCCTGGATCAGTTCTCCCTGCACCGCAACCGCATAATAGTCCGTACTGAAATCATGAATGAAGTCCTTGGCAAAGCCTGCCCGGTTCAGCAGATCGTTCTCCCCCGGACCGATGGTCGTATTCCCGCGCCCGTGGTAGGCAAGCATCGTAATGCTCGGGTATTTCGCCGCTTCATCCAGCAGACGGTACGGGTCCACGTTCATTTCGTTCATCAGCGACCCCGCGAGTTTGCTCTGGGCTTTCTGCAGCAGGGACTCCCATACTGCGTTTTCCCTGTGCGATGCAGCAGGATGATCCGTCTGGATGCGTCTGGCCAGTTCCTTGGTGATGATCTCCGCTCCCCATACGTTGTTGTGCCAGGTATCACCGTCCATACCGATGAACCAGTTCAGACTGGATGCTTCCGCAATGAAGTCTGCGTACTCCACATTCCTGGACTCAGCATACCGCCACACAGCATGCAGTATATTCGTATTCTCCTGGTCAATGATGAACGGGGACTTCATCAGGATCAGTACGATCCCTTCATCCCGGCACCGGTTTACGATTCTGTCCAGCCAGAGAATATCATCACTGCTGAGTTCCACCGTCTCCGATGTATCATAGGTAATCAGCGGCATATATACCGGATCCGTGACTTCCATGGGCACAAACCCGAGATTCTCGTTGAAACCGTCTGCCTTCCGGGCATTCTCCAGAATCTTTCCCAGCTCCTTCAGATCCATCCGCTTCCAGTTGTCATGGTTCATGATCAGATCGAAACGGTACGCTGTACGCATCTCCTCGTTCGGTACCGCCTCTGCAGCCTCCGCCCGTGTCTTTCCGGTTGTCATATCCAGCGCTTTGTAGAACAGACCGTCTGCGTAGCATACTTCACTCTGCGGCAGCAGTGTGAATACATCCATAATGACCACGGACGGATGCTGGGTCTTCAGCGCTTCATCCAGCACAGCGTAGGAACTCTGGACAGGCTGGCACGGTGAACCGAGCACATAGGAATACAGGCCGGTTTCCGCATAGAATACCGCCGGGCTGAAGCTGTACTGGATGTGGCTGGAACCCAGGCAAAGAACATCCAGTGTATTCTCCGGCAGGTTGCGGTACTGATCACCGTCAATGTTGCGGTCCAGCCGGAACAGCGGGGTCAGTACATGCCATGCCCCGGCAAACAGCGCAAGCGCAAGCGCACTCTTCAGAAGAATGCTGAGAAACGATCTGATTGTATTGTTCCTGTTCTCCATAGCATCCTCCTCAGAATGTAACGTAGATGAAATCAGCAGGATCATAGCCCGGACCGTAGACACCGAAAATGATCACCAGGACCATAACAGCCGCATACACCGCCCACCGCAGCGGGAACGGACGCTCGCTCAGCCAGACAATCATGTCCTTCCGGCTCCGCAGCAGATCTGTTACGATTACGATACCGATCAGTACAAACATCCAGTGCCATTCGTTGATTCCGATCTCTGCCGCGGATCCGTCCACGAAAGGCGCAAAGCGTACAGAAGACAGAATGCTCAGGGCTTCGGATACGGATGCACTCCGGAAGAAGACCCAAAGGATACTGACGAATACGAAGTTCAGTACAATGAACAGCGGACGCAGAGCCTTCGGTATCTCCCTTCTGCCGATGACGGCTTCCTCCACGCAGCGCAGGATGCCGTGTCCCAGTCCCCAGATTACAAACATCGCTGTAGAACCATGCCAGATACCGGACACCAGGAAGACAATGATGATGTTCAGATATCTGCGCAGCGTGCCCTTGCGGCTGCCCCCCAGAGGGATGTAGACATAATCGCGCAGCCAGGCGGACAGGCTGATATGCCAGCGGTTCCAGAATTCCTTCAGCGTTGCGGCCAGGTACGGCGTACGGAAGTTCGGCTCCAGATGGAATCCCATCATTCTCGCAGTACCGATCGCAATGTTGGAGTACGAATCAAAATCCGTATAGATGCGGAATGAGTACACGATGATGCCGAGCAGTGCGTACACCCCGGAAGCGGAGGACGCGGCAAACAGCTTCGGTACCAGCGCAGACAGTTCATCCGCAATCAGCATCTTCTCGGCCAGACCGAAGCCGGCCTGGATGCAGCCGTTCTTCCGGTCGGTATAATCAAAGGTTCCGGTTTTCCTGAGCTCCGCGAAGAATTCCTTCGGGCGGTGGATCGGGCCGGCCATGAATGCCGGGAAGAATACCAGATAGTCGAATACGGACAGGAAATCCCGGCTCTTCAGCTTTCCTTTGCCGATATCGGCGAGATAGCTGACAGCCTTGAAGGTATAGAAGGACAGACCGAGCGGCATCAGGATTCTGTCCCCCAGGAAATATCCTGCATATTTGTAGAAAACAAGCCCCAGCACCGGTATCAGGCACAGGATGAGCATCAGCCCCCTG
>JAEEYJ010000174.1 GCA_016291725.1 Solobacterium sp. | reverse complement strand
CCAGGCATGACGCAATGACATACGGCAGGGAGTTGACCGGAGAGATGCCCAGGCCGGCATTGGCGGAGAACGCAACGCCCAGCGCAAGGCAAAGGAGCCCTGCACAGTACATCAGGACACTGATCATCCATTTTACCGGTGTTCTTTTTGCCATAGTCCGTCTCCTTCGGAAAATGCAGCCTGCGCCATGGGGCTGCACTCTTTTACTGTTTCTGTGTCAGTTTCCCATGGATCTCATCCAGAATAACATCCGGAATAAAAGCAGAGATGTCTCCATCGTAGAAAGCGATTTCCTTGACGATCGAAGAACTCAGGAACGAGTATTCCGGCCGGGCGATGATGAACATGGTCTCAATTTCCGGTGCAAGCACCTGGTTGCCCGTTGCCTGCTGAAGTTCATATTCATAGTCCGTAACAGCCCGGATGCCTCTGACTATCGCCTGGGCACCGACTTTCCTGGCCATCTCCACGGTCAGGCCGGTACCGATCAGTACATGGATGTTGTCATGATCAGGCAGCGTCGCAATGGCTTTCTCAAGCATATTTTTGCGCTCTTCTTCTGTAAATGTGGTGGTCTTGCGTACATTGCGCATGATCAGTACATCCAGTTCATCGAACATTCTGGACGCTCTTTCAATGACATCGAGATGACCATTGGTAATAGGATCAAACGTTCCCGGATAACAAGCTTTCATGTTTCCTCCTCCAGACGGTAGTATACAATGCGGGTAATACCGTACACCGCTTCCTTGTATTTCACAATCTGCCCGCACGCATCAGGCAGTGCATCTTCCTTCAGGCATTCCACGACAATCCTGCCGTTCCTGCCGATCATGCCGTTTTCATACAGGAACCGGATGATTTCTTCGTTGTGCTGCTTTGCGTACGGCGGATCCAGATACACCAGATCGAATACCGCCTTCTCCCCTGCCAGCACAGCCAGCGCTTTCCTGTCCTCCATAGACAGGATCCGGCAGCGTTCCTGCGCCTGCAGGGAGGATACGTTCTCCCGGATGATCCTTACAGCATCCTTGCTTTTATCACAGATCACAGCGGACCCGAATCCCCGGCTCAGCGCTTCCAGGGCTACAGCACCGCTGCCGCCGTAAAGATCAAGTATAGCACCGCCCTCAAAGAAGCCGCCCAGGGAGGAAAACACCGCTCCGCGGACTTTGTCCAGGGTAGGCCTGGTTTCTGTTCCGCTAAGCGTTTTCAGCCTCCGGGAAGACCATTCTCCGGCAATGATCCTCACTGGAACTCTCCCCGGTTCCAGCGCAGAATGACAGCCTGCGCAATGCCCAGGGCTGCCATCAGCGACATGGTGGAAGATCCGCCGGATGAAATCATCAGCAGCGGAACACCTGTCAGCGGAATCAGTCCTGTAACACCGCCGATATTGAACAGCGAGTGGATCACGATATACATCGCTACGCCGACCAGGATGATCTTTCCCTGTTCACTCCGCATCTTCAGTGCATAGCGGAACAGCTGAACGACAATGATCGTATAGGGAATCATCACTGCCAGGAAACCGAAGATGCCCAGTTCCTCGACAATGATGGCCAGAATGAAGTCTGTATTGGCTGCCGGGAAGCGGGTGTACTTCCTGACCGAAGCACCGTATCCCAGCCCTTTCCAGCCGCCTGCCGCAAAAGCAATCAGACCGAGAATCAACTGATATCCCGTATTGTACTGATCCTGGAACGGATCGATTGCACTCAGGATCCGGGAGATCTGGTAGTCTTCCAAAGGCAGATGACGGATGACCGGCTCACCGAGCGGTGACAGCAGGAATACAGCAAACAGCATGCCCACGGCATAGAACCAGCCGATGAACTTCTGGAACGAACGCAGCTGCGGATGCGACGGTATCAGAATGCATACGACACAGATCGTACCCATGACAACCGCAGAACCGAAGTCATGCTGAAGAACCAGAACGATGAACGCATAGCCCAGACCGATGAAGAACGGACGCTTCCAGATATAGTTTTTGTCCTTGAAGGTCTTCTTTACATCGCCGGTATACGCCGCAATGATCAGAATCAGCGCAACCTTGGCGAACTCCGAAGGCTGCAGCGTTACCTGCGTAATGCCGATCGGCAGCAGAATCCACGCTTTGGAGCCGGAACCGTTGAAATCGAAGAGCGATGCCAGGAACAGCAGGAATGCGATGCCGACGATGATCAGTCCGAATGTCTGCGAATGGAGAAGGCGGAAGGAAAAGCGCCGCATCATCTGCACCATGACAAAATAGCCGATCAGAATGAAGATGATCTGTTTCGCAACCGTAACCGGCAGATAGATCGGATTGGAAACCGCAAGTCCCATGGACGCGCTTCCGATCATCAGTGTGCCGAATACGGCAAGCCACATGACTGCAATATTGATGTATCTGTCCGTACCGGAAGGAAAGAGGAAGCTCAGTATGTTTCTTCTCTCCTGCGGCCTGGAAACCGTGTTTTCGCTCATATGCTCTATTCTACCATGACACGCTCGTACAGGCTATCAATTCACCTTTACAATCCCGGAACATGCACATAAAATAGGAACGAGGTAAATACAGTATGATCATCAACAATGATACGATTATAAAAGATACAGACCCTTTCATCCGCAGAAAATCCGAGCCCGTCCCCCTTCCCCTGTCGGAAGAGGACCGCAGCCTGCTGCAGGATATGTACATGTATGTAAAGAATTCCACGGATCCGGAAATCGCTGAACGGGACAATCTCCGCCCTGCAGTGGGCATCTCTGCCATCCAGGTCGGCGTGCCCAAGCGCATGACGGCCGTCATTGTACGCGATACCGACAAGAACGATCAGGAAGTCGTCTATGAATACATGCTTGTCAATCCGCGGATTGTATCGAAGTCCCTTCAGAAGGCCTATCTGGAATCCGGTGAGGGCTGCCTGTCCGTAGCCAAAGTTCATGAAGGGTATGTCGTACGCAGCGCACGGGTGACCGTCAAAGCGTATGACGCCCTGACGGACCGGGAGATCTCCATCCGGGCCAGAGGTTATCTGGCCATTGTTCTGCAGCACGAACTGGACCACTTCGAAGGAGTGCTGTTCTACGACCATATCAATAAAGAGAATCCCTGGCCGAATGTGCCGGGCGCAATCTCTGTATAGTATGCTATAATTCTGTTATTAAGCAGTCCATTACTCCTATCATCGAATCACCATCATCTGTGTTTTTAAACGATTCTGAGGTAAAGCCATGAAAATCAACGAAGATTCCAGGCAAAGATCCAGACCGGTTCATCATACACGAATTACAGACATCGACTTCAGCAGAAAAACAATCAACAGGAAAACCGACACCCTTGTCTACGCCATGGGCGGGCTCGGAGAAGTCGGCAAGAACATGTACTGTTTTGAGCATGATGATGAAATCATCATCATCGACTGCGGCGTCCTGTTCCCGGGAGAATCCCTTCCCGGTGTCGACTATGTCATACCGGACTGGTCCTATCTGGTCAAGAACCAGGCAAAGATCAAAGCAATGATCATCACCCACGGTCATGAAGACCACATCGGGGCGATTCCTTTTTTCCTGCAGTCCATACATCTTAAAGAGATCTACGCGCCCCGCTTTGCGAAAGCGCTGATCGAAAAGAAGCTGGAAGAACACCGTCTGCTGCGGAACTGCCGGATCCTTACCATTGATGAAGCCAGCCACATCCAGACAAAGTACTTCGATGTCGGTTTCTACAATACCATCCATTCCTTCCCGGACTCCCTCGGTGTATTTGTCAATACCCCGAACGGCCGGGCTGTGGAAACCGGTGACTACAAGTTCGACTTTACACCGATCGGTGAGAAGAGCGATTTCCAGAAGATGGCCTATATGGGACAGATCGGTGTCACCCTCCTTATGAGTGATTCCACCAACTCCGGTGTCCCCGGCTTTTCCATCTCCGAACGGAAAGTCGCCGCCACCCTCCTGGAACAGATGCGGAAAACCCCGGGACGTCTGCTGGTATCCACGTTCGCTTCCAATGTCATGCGTCTGAACCAGATCCTGGAGGGTGCCGTATCCTGCAACCGCAAGGTTGCGATCTTCGGGCGCTCCATGGAAAATGTGGTAGAGATTGCGCGGAAGAACGGTGTCATCCGCATACCGGATGACAGCTTCATTACGGGCAATGAACTGAATACGCTGCCGCCGAACCGGATCTGCATCGTGTGTACAGGCAGCCAGGGTGAACCCATGGCCGCTCTGAGCCGGATTGCCAACGGTACACACCGGTTCCTGAAAATCATTCCGGGCGATACGGTCATCTTCTCATCGAATCCGATTCCCGGAAACGCGACATCGGTGGGTTCTGTCGTAAACAAACTGACACGGATCGGCGCCAACGTCATCGTCAACTCGCCGCTGACCTCCCTGCATACGACAGGGCATGCGCCGCAGGAAGAGCAGAAACTGATGCTCAACCTGATCGAACCGAAGTACTTCATGCCGATCCACGGTGAATACAAGATGCTGGTCCAGCACGCCTATACAGCACAGGTATGCGGCATTGACCCGGAACGCTGCCTGATCTGCTCCAACGGTGATATCGTCGTCATGCGGGACGGAGAATGCTTCATTGCCAACGAACGCATCCAGACAGATGCGGTATATGTTGACGGCAACGATGCGTCCGGTCTGTCCACGCTGGTGGTCAAAGACCGCCAGATCCTGGCAAATTCCGGCATGGTCGCCGTCATAGTGACCATCGACTCCCGATACAACCGGATACTCTGCCGGCCGAGCATTGTATCCCGCGGTTTCGTCTACATCAAGGACAACCAGACGCTGCTCAAGGAAGCAGAAGTCCTGCTGTATGATGCATTGAAGACAAAGATGCAGCAAAGGATCACCTTCAATGACATCAAGAATACCATCCGCGGTTCGCTGGAACCCTTCCTCTATCAGAAAACCAAGCGGAATCCGATCGTCATTCCGGTCATACTGAACCAGAAGGCGGCGATGGAGGAACTGCAGAACAAACAGATGCACAGAGCATAATCCCTTTCAATGAAGGGATTTTTCATACCTGTACAGTGCTACAATAGAGATGATGAAAAATGAAACCTGCATCCGGACAGGAAACGCAGCCTGGTGGTTCATTCTACTGACTGTCATAGTGCTCCTGTTCGTACTGACGCATATAGCCCGGACAATGGATCTGCCTGACAGAAGAGTATTTCTGCTGTTCATCAGTATCGGCGGTCTGTTATTCCTTTTTCTGTACAAGCTAACGATGATCCGCTACAGCAGGATCTTCCGCTTCTGGGATGAGCTCCCCTGCCATCTGTGCAATCTATCGACGCTCATAAGTGTCTACGCGGCTGCGGTGCCTTCCAATGCCGCAAGGGCATACTGCGTATCCATTGGCCTGTTCTGTGCAGTGCTGGCTTTTCTGATGCCTGATGCGCAGAGCCGGAATCTGAAATTCTTCAGCCTTCAGGCACTCGGTTTCTACGGCAACCATGGTCTGCTGGCCTGTACTTCCTTGTGTTTCTTTACCTTCGGTCTGTATACACCGCAGTACAGGGATATCCCTGCACTTCTTGGTGTGGTTACGGCTTTGCTGGTGACGGCGCATATAACCAATATTGTGCTTCGGAATACCGGTATCAATCGGGAAGCGAACTACGCCTTCACCTTCTCCCCGGACAACTTTATTCTGGAAAAACTGTTCAGCCGGAATCCTGCCGTTTTCTGGTATTTGATCCCCTGCTATATCCCTCTTGCAGTACTGTGTGTCGTAGAGTTCACACTGCTGAAACTGCTCTCTGCTATACTATAGGAAAGAGGATGAATCATATGAAAACATACATCGGAATCGATCTGGGCGGCACCAATGTCCGGGTTGGAATCGTCACGGAGGACGGTGAAGTCCTGCAGCAGATCAAAAGTCCCAGCTATGCCAAGGAAGGACCGGAAAAGGTTATGGCGAACATCAAGCAGATGGTGAGGCAGCTGGACGGCTGGGAAAAGTGCACCGCCATCGGTGTCGGTGTTCCCGGACCGTGCAGCCAGCAGACCGGATCCATGACCATGGCGACCAATCTGCCCGGATTCACAGGCTATCCCATTGCGACGGAGCTCTCTGATGAATTCGGGATGCCTGCCTTCATCGAGAACGATGCGGACGTAGCCGGTCTGGCGGAAGCTTTGGTCGGTGATGGTAAGGGGCTTCCGGTTGTTATGTATGTCACGATATCCACAGGGATCGGCGGATGCTTGATTGTCAACGGCAAATGCCTTTCCGGCAAGCATGGATACGGCGGAGAGATTGCCAATATGATCGTCGGCACGTCCCGCAGCAAATACAATCATCTGGCACCCGGTGCTGTGGAGAACGAAGCCAGCGGAACAGCTGTATCCCGCAAAGGACGCGAACGGCTCAGTGAGCTGAACATCCAGCATGCCGGTGAAGTGTTCGCGCTGGCAGCCCAGGGCAATGAAATTGCGCAGTCCATCGTAGAAGAAGCGGTCAACGATCTTGCGCAGATGTTTGCGTCCATAGCAGCGCTGGCAGACCCGGATATGTTCATTCTCGGCGGCGGCATGATGAAATCCGCCGATGTGTTCCTGGAGCCCATGCTGCAGCGCTACCGCATGATTACGCATGAGGCGCTTCATGATACACCGTTCGTTATTGCGCAGCTGGAAGAGCCCGGCCTCATCGGTGCAGCGATGCTGCCGAAGAGCCATGGCTATTGATTGAGACTGTATTTCGGCATAAACGTGCTGCCGAAGAACCATGGCTGCTGATTCATAGAAAGAGATAAAAAACTGCAGGTCATTCCTGCAGTTTTAGTTACTCATCCATTTTCTTCGTAGATGCTCTGGACATGACTTCCAGGATGGTATAGCGGTCCATCTGCAGCTTTTTCTTCATCTGCAGCGCTTCTTCCACCGGTGTTTCGACAATCTCTCCTGCCCGGATGCCGATGATCTGGTTGGGACGTCCTTCCACCAGTGCCTTGACAGCGTAGTAGCCCATCCGGGTAGCCGTCTCCCTGTCTCTTGCGTTCGGAGAACCACCGCGCTGGATGTGTCCGAGGACGGTCACTCTGGGATCAATGCCTGTGCCTTCCCGGATGATGTTGGCTACATCGTATGCGCTGCCGGCACCTTCTGCCACCACGACCATGAAGTGCGTCTTGCCTGTCAGGCGGGAACTCTGGATCTTCTCTATGACATCCTTGACCGGATCATATTTTTTCTCCGGGATCAGTACAACAGTCGCACCGACCGAGAGACCGACATAGAGGGCCAGGAAGCCGGCATTCCGTCCCATGACCTCGACAACCGAGCAGCGCTCATGTGACTGCATGGTATCCCTCAGACGGTCAATGCATTCAATCGCTGTATTGCAGGCAGTATCGAAGCCGATCGTATAGT
>JAEEYJ010000173.1 GCA_016291725.1 Solobacterium sp. | reverse complement strand
GGCCGCGGCATCCATGTTGATGAGCACATGCGCACAAATGTTGAACACATCTACGCAATCGGCGACGTCAACAACCTGATCCAGCTGGCACACGCCGCCAGCCATCAGGGCATGGTTGCCGTTGACAATATCTTCGGCGAAGACAAAACGTTTGACAGAAGGAACGTACCCAGTGCTGTTTTCACTTCACCGGAAGTGGCCAGTGTGGGCTTCGGTGAAGATGAGCTCAAAGCAGCAGGGAAACCCTTTACAGTCGGCAGATTCGATTTTGCCGGAAACGGTAAGGCCGTCTCACTGCATGAGACGGAAGGCTATGTCAAGCTGATCAAGGATGAGAACAATAAGCTGATCGGCTGTTCAGTGATCGGTCCGGATGCGTCTGTCATCATCGCTGCGGCTACGGTAGCCATTCAGAACGGTCTCAGTGATGAGGAACTGAGGGAAACCATCTTCGCTCACCCGACTACCGGAGAAGCGCTGCATGAAGCAGCGATGGGCCTTGGAATCGGCACACTGCACCAATAATATGAAACACCTGGTTTCCCCGGTCCATGATCCGTATCTGAATATCGCAGTGGAACGGTACCTGTTCGATCATTACAGCGGAGAGGAACTGGTGTTCCTCTGGGTGAATGATCCCTGTGCTGTAATCGGTCGCAATCAGAACGCCTGGCTGGAAACCGATCATACAGCCTTGAAGGAAGAACAGGCTGTCCTGTGCCGTCGGTATACCGGCGGAGGTGCGGTATGGCAGGACCGGGGGAATCTCAACTACACCTGGATTACGCAGGAAGACAGTCCGGTAACAATCATCAGGATGATCCAGGACACTCTGCAGTCCTTCGGCATTCCCGCACTGCGGAATGAACGGAATGATCTTCTGATCGGTGACAGGAAATTCTCAGGAACCGCGTCATTGATGGATGAGGGCGTTCACCTGTACCACGGAACATTAATGATTAATGTTGACCTGGACAAGCTGGAACGGGTACTCACGCCGTCTGTGCTGAAGATGCAGTCGCATGGCATTGATTCAGTGCGCAGCAGAGTGATGAATCTGAATGCACTCTCCAGTGAACTGACAGTGGAGGGAATGATCCAGCGCTTCCTGCAGCTGTTCCCTTCGGAAGAAATACCGTGGCCGGGGGAGGCTGCGCAGGATCTGCGTACGGTGCTGGCTTCGGAAAAATGGCTGCTGGAGCAGTCGCCGAAGTTCGATGTACTCCTAGAGTACCGTATCCACGGTTCTCTGTACCGTGTGAGTGCGGATGTGCACTCCGGCAGGATCGAACAGGTCTCTGTATCCACGGATGATCTTCAGGTGGTAGATACATCGGCGCTGGAAGAGCAGCTGACAGGAATACTGTTTGATGAAGACAGGATCGGCAGGATCATAAAAGAAACGGTTCAATGAACCGTTTTTTATTTTCTGTGATACATCTTTTTCTGCTGGTATACCGGATCGCAGGTGATGTTGACGCCCAGCTTCCGGAATACTGAAGCATCTTCCTCCGGCAGGATTACCGTGGAATGACCTTCCGCTCCCTGCAGGTCTGAGAGCTTGCTCATGGCAAGCGCTGTGTTCGGATTGGTCTGGGCTGTCAGGGCCAGTGCGATGAGCAGCTCATCGGAATGCAGCCGAGGATTGTGATTACCCAGATTGTTGATCTTCAGATGCTGGATCGGTATGACGTACTCCGGATCAATCAGCAAAGTCTGCTTGTCGATATGCGCCAGTGCTTTGATGGCGTTGACGATGACCGCAGCTGATGGACCGAAGAGGGAAGAAGTCTTGCCGGTGATGATCCGGCCGTCCGTCAGTTCCAGAGCCAGTGCGGGAGCACCGGTCAGTTCGGCTTTGTTCCTGGCTGCTACAGCCGCAGCGCGGTCATTGGGGGATATGCCAAGGTCATTCATCAGCAGCTGGATTTTGCTGACGGTATTTTCATTGACCCGCTGGGAGCGCAGGTCTACGAGTGCGTTATAATAGCGCCTGATGATTTCTCTTTTCGCTGCTTCAACAGCGGCATCATCATCGGTGATGCAGAAACCGACCAGGTTGACACCCATATCTGTAGGTGATTTGTACGGGGATACCGACATGATCCGTTCAATCATCCGGTTCAGTACCGGGAAGATATCTACGTCACGGTTGTAATTGACCGCTGTTGTACCGTAGGCTTCCAGATGGAAGGGATCAATCATATTGACATCGTTCAGGTCTGCCGTTGCCGCTTCATAGGCCAGATTGACAGGATGCCTCAGCGGCAGGTTCCAGACCGGGAAGGTTTCAAACTTAGCGTATCCGGATTTGATTCCATGCAGCTGGTCATGGTACATCTGGGAGATGCAGGTTGCCATCTTTCCGGAACCGGGTCCCGGTGCGGTTACGACGATCAGCTTGCGGCTGGTTTCGACATATTCGTTCTTGCCAAGGCCTTCCTTGGAGACGATGAAGTCTACATCAGCGGGATAGCCGGGAATCGGATAGTGCAGGTAGCTGCGGATACCGGATTCAGCCAGCTTACGGCGGAAAGGATCCACACTGGACTGTCCGTTATACTGGGTGATGACAACTGCACCGACGTACAGGCTGAGGGAACGGAAGGCATCGATGAGGCGGTAGACCTCATCGTCATAGCTGATGCCCAGGTCAGCGCGGACTTTGTTCTGTTCAATATTGCGGGCATTGATGCAGATGATCATTTCCACTTTGTCGCCCATTTCGGTCAGGAGCTTGATCTTGTTATTGGGTTCATAGCCCGGCAGTACTCTTGCAGCGTGGAAATCTTCAAAGATCTTGCCGCCGAATTCAAGATAGAGCTTGCCTTCGAACATGTTGATCCGCTCCAGGATTTTGTCACGCTGCAGTGCCAGGTACTTCTCTGAATCAAATGCCTTTCTTAACATAAACAGAAACCCCCTGCGATTCAGTATATCAAAAAAAGAGGAGATTGACTCCTCTTGTTTTTACTCTGTCAGCGCTGCAAGCAATGCACAGAGATTATCGTATGCCCGGGCAAAGGAAGCCAGGTCCAGACGCTCTTCCGGTGTATGTGCACCATAGGCGACCGGTCCGTAGGTAATGATGTCCAGATCGGGAACCAGTCCCTTGAAGAAACTGACTTCCAGACCACCGTGGGTTGCTTCCTCGGTGATTTCTGTACCTCTGGCAGCCAGTACTTCCTTCAGTTTCTCACGCAGCGGGGAGACTTTGGAATAATTCCAGCCAGGGAAACGATCTTCCAGTACAACGTCCAGCCCGCAGATTTCACCGAGGCGCTGCGCTTTGTCGAACAGTTCATCCGTCTGGGATGCGATGGCGGTACGGATCAGGTTGCGGCATTCGAGCTTGCCGTCCTCGATGAAGAAGGTGCCCATATTCAAGGACGCGGTTGTCAGGCCGTCAATCACCATGGAACGGTGCTGGAAGCCATCCGGCACGAGGAAGAAGTAATCGATGATCCGGTCGCTCATGGTCCGGTCCAGTTTTTTCTCAGGTGTACCGGCATCCTTGAATTCAATGAAGAATCCACCGTCACTGAATTCAAGCTCTTCCTTGATGCAGGCTTCCATCCGGTCCACGCAGGATTTGATCTTTGCCGGATCGTCCGGTGATGTGAAGATGACAGTCGCTTCACGGGGAATCGCGTTGAATTTCTGACCGCCGTTGCAGTCAGAGATGGTCAGATCAATGCCGTTCTTTTTCAGTTCATACAGCACGCGTGCTGCCAGGGTGATTGCGTTGCCTTTCTCCAGGTGGATGTTTCCGCCGGAATGACCGCCTGTCAGTCCACGGATTCCAAGCAGGTAGCCAGGGTCTTCATTGGCTGTATAGGCCAGATCCTTTCTGACAACCATTGTTGCGCCGCCGGCACAGCTGACCGTCGTAATAACCTCTCCGCCGCCGTCCAGGTTGATCAGCCTTTTTCCATGCAGGTCTTCTTCCTTCAGCTCTCTTGCGCCGAGAAGTCCGATCTCTTCCATCGTGGTGAACATGCATTCCAGCGGAGGATGAGCCAGTGTATCGTCTTCCAGAATCGCCAGCATGTACGCCACGCCGTATCCATCGTCACAGCCCAGGGTTGTACCCTTGGCGCGCAGCCAGCCTTCCTCATCGACGTACAGGTTCAGCGGGTCGGTATCGAAGTTGTGGTCCGCATCCGCCGTCTTCTCACAGACCATATCCAGGTGTGCCTGAAGAATGACAGGTTCCGCGTTTTCATAGCCCGGGGAAGCAGGTTTATCCACGAGAACATTCCAGACATGGTCCTGTTTCCAGGGCAGGTTGTGCGCTTTGGCAAACGCAACGATATAATCGCTGGCTGCCTTTTCATTGCGGGATGCCCGGGGAATCATTGCCAGTTCGTTGAAGTAGTAGTTGATTCTTTTAGTCAGATCGAATTCCATACTTTTCTCCTTCTGTTAGGGAAATACTATCATATTCGGCGTCTGCTTCAGACGGTGGATCCGTTGGTTTCTGCTGTTTCGATCACGGCAGGACAGGTTTGTCTGATATACTTTTTCATCGTCTGCTGCAGAATACGGAAGAATCAGGGCAGGCAAATGAGGTATAATGATAAAGCTGTACGGGAGGCTAGGAATGCGGATCGGATTGTTTACAGATACCTATGTACCGGATATCAACGGGGTTGCGAACAGTACATTCATTCTGTTCACGGAGCTGAGAAGGGCAGGCCACGATGTTTTTGTAGTTGCGCCGAAGCACGGACTCGGTCTTGCGGAATGGAATGAAGAACATACCGTCCTGCACCTTGCCGGCATGACCATAAAGGCACTGTACGGCTATGCGGTGACAACGCCGATCCATGCCCATGCATTCAATCTGATCAAGGAGCTCGATCTGGATGTCATCCATGTACAGACTGAATTCGGTGTAGGCATCTTTGCCCGCTTCTGCGCCCGGATGCTGGAAATCCCTTTGATCAGTACGTATCACACGACCTATGAAGACTATACACACTACGCTAATTTCTTTGATTCCAGGACGTTTGACGAATATGCAAAGAAACTGGTAGCCAGGCTGTCGAGGATCTACGGGGACTCCTCGATTGAAGTCATTGCACCGAGCGAAAAGACCAAGGAGCTTCTGGAACGCTATCATGTACATACGAAGATCAATGTCATTCCGACCGGTCTGGACCTGCAGAAATTCCGCCCGGAGAACCAGGACAGAACAATCAGTGCGGAACTGAGAAAGGAATTCGGTTTCCATGAAACGGATACGGTCTTTGTCTATGTCGGACGGATCGCGGAAGAAAAGTCGGTGGAGATGATCATTGACGGCTTTGCGCTGGCTTCGGCGAAGCGGGAAGATATCCGGCTTCTGATCGTAGGCGATGGTCCGGATTATGAGCGCATGAAAGCCAAAGCCGAAGGAATGCCTGCGATTGTACTGGCAGGAAGCCGGCCGATTGATACCATCCATCACTACTATGCTGCGTCAGACGCGTTCATCTCAGCCTCATTATCCGAAACGCAGGGCATCACGTTCATAGAAGCGCTGGCATCCGGCATTCCGATCCTGGTGCGCCGCGATGAAGCGCTCGCTGCGTTGGTGAAGGAAGGCAGGAGCGGCTGGTACTTCAGCAGCCCGGATGAGCTTGCGGAAGCTGTGGTGCGTTTTGCGTCCACTGATGTGCAGGAAAGGGCACGGATCGCTTCCTGGTGCACAGAATGCGCGGCACCCTACAGCAAGGAATCCTTCTGCCGGGATGTGCTGGAAGTGTACAGAGAAGCCATATGGCTCTATGAGAATACGTCCAGGATCACAGCTGTCAATATCAGAAGCGATACGGTAATCCTGACCCTGGAGGATAAAAAGGGTGCTAAGGGAACGGTATCCGTTACTCTGGATGACTACGTGAAGGAAGGGCTGAAAGCCGGACGTACCTTAACGAAGAAGCATGTCGAGGATCTGAGGAACAGGGAACAGTACGTAAAGGCCTATCAGGCCTGCCTGCGCAGACTGTCGGTCAAGGACAGATCCCGGTATGAACTGTTCGACTGGATGCGTACGCATACAGAGTGCACACCGGTGGAAATGAACCGGATTCTGGACACTCTTGAGGAGAAAGGGCTGATCAATGACCGTCAGTACTGTGAGAATGCTGTAAACAGTCTGAGAGCGTCCCTGACAGGACGTGAGAAGATTCTCAGGAATCTGCGGCGGAAAGGAATATCCCAGGAAGTGATCGAGGATGTCCTCGCAACGGAGAACGACGAACTGTACGCAAAAGCGTTTGCCGAAAAGGCCTCTGCGTCCATCCACGATCAATCGCTGATCCGCAAAAAGCAGAAGATCATAGAGCGCATGGTAGCGAAAGGCTTCGATCTGTCAACTGCAAAGGACACTGTCGAGCAGCTCGATCTGCAGGAAGACGAAGAGAACCAGGATGAATACCTCCGCAAATGCATAGCAAAAGCAATGAAGCGTCTGCAGAAGAAGCAGTCAGGAGACGCATTGAAACGCGCTGTGTTCCGTTACTGTATGACGCAGGGTTTCAGAAGCGAAGATATTCATCGTATACTTGAAGAAACGGAGTGGCCGGAATATGACGAAAATTAAGGATTTGAAGGAAAAAGACCGTCTGGTCGGCAGATATCTGATCAAAAGCTGTACCAAGGGTACAACTTCCAAAGGAGCACCGTACCTGAACCTGGTGTTCCAGGACAGCAGTGGATCCATGGATGCCAAGTTCTGGGATGTTAAGCCGGAAGATGAAGCCAAGGCAGAGGCCGGCAAGGTTGTTGATGCTGCAGTGGATGTCATTCTGTACAATCGTGCACTACAGATGCGGGTGAACCGGATCGACAGAGCGGATGTCACGGAAGAAGAGATGGCGGAGTATATCCCGGCTTCCTCCATCGGCGCACAGAAAATGCGCGAAGAGATCTACAGTCTTGCGGACAGCATCCAGAATGTGACGCTGCGCAGACTGGTGCTTGCTATGCTGGCAAGAACCCAGGAACGCTTCTTTGCCTACCCGGCAGCTTCCCGCATCCATCATGGCTATATGGGAGGACTGGCGGAGCATACACTCGGCATGGCACAGACAGCAGAGGTCATCTGCAGGCAATATCCCCAACTGAACCGTGATCTGCTCATGGCAGGTACATTGATCCACGATATGGGAAAAACAGCTGAACTGGGCGGACTGGTAAGCGCAGAATACTCTCTGGAAGGACGTCTGACCGGGCACATATCCATCTGCCACGGCTGGCTTGTTGAAGAAGCGGACAGGCTCGGTCTGGGCGGCAGGGAAGAGACACTGTGCTTGAGGCATATGGTGCTCAGTCATCACGGCAAGATGGAATTCGGCTCTCCTGTCGTACCGGTTCTCATGGAAGCGGAAGTGCTCAACCTGATAGATAATCTCGATGCGCGGCTCAATACGCTGAAGCAGGCATTTGATGGATTGGAAGCAGGGCAGTGGACTGTAAAGCTGTTCGCGCTGGAGAACAGGCAGTTCTATAAACCGAAGATGTAGGTGATGGTATGGGTATACGATTGGGAATAGTGAAAGCACTGCATGCTGTATTATCTGCCCGCGGACACGGTGGATCCTTTCCGGGATATGTTGGCCTGAAGCTGGACAAGCATTTCCTGGAGCGTTTCATCATGCCCGAACAGGTCATTGTTGTGACCGGTACGAACGGCAAGACAACGACAGCGAATCTGATTGCGGAATCCCTGCGGGCTTCCGGAAAGACCGTCATCAACAATCACCGCGGCGATAATCTGAACATCGGCATTGCGTCAACGCTCGCTGCCGGGAGTGATCTCAGCTACCGGATCCAGGCAGACGCCGTTGTACTGGAAGTGGATGAACTTACGGTCTACAGACAGTTCAGGACCCTGCAGCCGACAGTACTCGTCATCAATAATTTCTTCCGTGATCAATTGGACAGAGCAGGTGAGATCGAAACGATCATCCGCCGGCTGATTGAAGTGACGGAAGACTTCGAAGGGGATCTGATTCTGAACGGGGATGATCCGAATGTCCTGCGCATTGCGGATTATGCCAAGAAGGCCAGAATTCATATCTTCTCTGTCGGTGAGAACAGTACCAGCAACCAGTTCGATGAAGCGAAGGAAGGTACATTCTGCCCGCGGTGCGGCAGACCGTTGCGTTATCTGTATCAACAGTATTCGCATATCGGACGTTTTGTGTGCGATACAGACGGTTACGGTACCATAGAACCGGTAGTCTTTGTTGACAGCATTGACTATGATAAAGGCACCTTTACGAGCGCCGGAAAAGAATACCGTTCGTTCATCAATGCGATTTATGCGGTATACAACTGTGCCGCAGTACTGACCGTGATGAAAGCGCTGGGGATCGATCCGGAATGTGCAGACCGTGTATTCCGCACCTACCGGCTCAACGAAGGACGGAATGAAGTGTTCAGGCTGACTGCGCCGTGCACAGTGAACCTGATCAAGAATCCGACCGGCGCCAATGAAGTGCTGAAGGAAATCATGGCGCACGAAGAAGAGAAGAACATCTGCATTATCCTGAATGACAATGACGTGGACGGTACGGATGTCTCGTGGATCTGGGACTGCCACTTTGAGCATCTACGGGATTCCGCCGTACATGAAATCATCTGTTCCGGTACCCGGGCATATGATATCGCACTGCGGCTGAAGTACGATGGCTTTGAGGACAAGCTGGTCATCAAGGAGAATCCGAAGGATGCGGCAGATTATCTGAATGAAGCCGGTATGGAAAGCTGGCTGATGTCCACGTACTCTGCGCTGCACAGCACCAGGGCGATTCTGAAGAAGATGGAGAAACGGTAATGGAACTGAAGATATTGTGGCTCTTCGACAATCTGATGGATCTGTACGGAGACAGGGGAAACATCCAGGTGCTGAAGGAGAGATGCGCCAGGCGGGGCATTGACTGCACAGTGGATACCTATCGGCTCGGAGACGATAAAAAGTGCTCTGATTACGATATTGTTTTCATGGGAGGCGGTGCAGATCATGAGCAGAATCTGCTGTACGAGGACCTGCTCGGTCTGAAGGATGACATTGCGTACAGCTTTGGCAAAGGTACGCAGTATCTGCTGATCTGCGGTGGATACCAACTGTTCGGGCAGTATTATCTTGATCAGGACGGGATCAGACTGGATGGTCTGGGACTGTATGATTACTATACAGAAGCGACAACAGACCGGAACAACCGCTGCATCGGCAACATTGCTGTAGAAGTAACCATTGATGGGGAATCATTCAAGGCAGTTGGATTCGAGAACCACGGCGGGCAGACAAGGAATGTAGCTTCACCGCTGGGCAGAACACTGTCAGGACACGGCAATACGGCCGATTCGGGCTATGAAGGCTTTGTGACGGACAATGTGATCGGTACGTATATGCACGGGCCGCTGCTGCCGAAGAATCCCCGGATCGCGGATATACTGATCAAACGCGCGCTTCGCCGGAAATACGGTACAGATGAACTCGCTCCGCTGGACGATACGCTGGAAAACAAAGCCAGGAACGCAATGCTCAAACGATTGGGTGTACAGCCGGACGGATAAAGAAAAGGGAGACCCGAGTCTCCCTGTTTTATTCTGTGATCAGACGGAATACTTCGTCCGGATCATCCGCCGGCATTCTGTGCAGTTCGACTACATCGTCACCCTTGTAGCGGGGGATGATATGGAAATGCATATGATCCACGGTCTGTCCGGCTGCTTCATGGCTGTTTACCAGAATGTTGCAGCCATCAGCGCCTGTCTTTGCCACAATGAGCTTTGCCAGCGCGGCTGTTTCCTTCATAACAGCAGCAGCGTAGTCCTCATCCGCTTCCAGCAGGCTGGTTACATGCTGCTTGGCGAGTACGATGGTATGTCCTTTGGACAGAGGCGCGATGTCGAAGATGGCTTTGACCGTATCGCTCTCGTATACTGTTCTGGAAGGGATATCACCTTTGATGATGTCACAGAAGATGCACATATTGATTTCCTCCTTTAGTCCGTCAGGGATGACGGAATGCTCTGATTCAGAATATATGGATAATTCTTGTAAATGTCGGAGATCAGGCTGATGTCGTAGACCTTGAACCCGTATTTCTCGCAGAAGAACTTCATAGCAGCCGACTGTACATCACTGATGGACGCAAAGGCAGTCATGGCCTGCTCCTTCAATGCATCGTAGTCCTTTTCCTCGACCCGGAGTACATACGCAGTACCGGATGTGGACTGCACAGGAACCCAGCCGTCATCCGGCTCTGCAGCCCGGAGAACTGCAATCGCTTCAGCGTCATAATTGCGGGAATCAATCGTAATCAGTTCACTTTCACCGGTTGAGGTGGATCCATAGGCTTTGATGGCTTCTTCTACGTTCATGGACCCGTCCTTCAGAGCGGATGCCGCAGCATTGGCATTCTCCATGGTCTCGAATGACAGGATTGTACCGAGAATCGGCTTGTACTTTTCCGCCAGTTCAGTGTAGTTCTCTTCGATATACTGGGAAGGCAGTCTGTCATTCTGCTGCATGAGGATCTGCTGCTTCAGGAATGATTCTTCATCCATTCCTTGTTCAGTCATGTATTCCTCAAAGTAGGGGCCCAGAATGCTCTTGTAGTATTCCAGGTTGTCTTCCGCTGTTTTCTTCATCTCATCCGTGACTTCGACTTCGTTGTCACAGATGACCTCCGTAATGTACTGCATAACGGCAGGAGCGCCGTAGGAGGACAGGAGCTTTTCGTAGACCTGGCCCTTTGTAATGGCTGTATCGCCGACTTTGATGACCGGGGTGTCCTTGTCCTTGATGGATGCGGATGCGTCACTGCAGGCAGAGAGAAGGACTGCACACAGCAGAACGCTTATTGTTCTGTTCATCTTCATACTGCTCACCTTACTCTTCCTCTGCGCCATAGTATTTCAGAATCACTGCTTTCAGTGCATCATCCCCGCCGAAATCCGTGCCCAGCGCTTCGGCTGTTTCCAGGATCGCTTTCCCGGTCAGGGATGTGTCATACTGGGATACCAGTGTTTCATAGGGGTTGACGGAAATCCGGTCACGGTCTTCTTCGCCAAGCCCGGCTTCTGCAAGTGCCTGCTGGACTGCTGCTTCTTTCAGTGTCTCAGGTGTAGATGCATTGTTGTGGATGCGGAACCAGCCGAACTGTTCGGAATGCACCCACGGGCTGGTCATGCCTTCCTCAAGCTCCAGCGCAGCTGTTAGAAATGCTGCATCCAGATTGTTTGTATTGATGTCGATGACACCCAGTACACCACCGTTGTAGGATGTGGAAGTGTCTTCAGAGAATTCCTTTGCTGCATCCGCAAAGGATTTTCCTTCTGCAAACGCTGCATCGACGGCCGCCTTGCGGTCTTCGGTGTTCTCACCCTCCATGATCAGAAGGTAGGAGATGCTGCGTATCTTCAGTTCATCGAAGTGCTCTTCAGCATATTTCTCACTAAGCAGAATGCGCTTGCGGTAATCCAGCATATACTGCTGCAGATCTTCGTATCCGCTGTAGCCGGCCTGAATCAGTGCCTGGCCGATGACATCCTTGTAGGATGCACCGTAGCTGTACTTGTAGTTCTGCTCTACAGCTGCAGCCTGGTTCTGTGCCCAGGCTTCCAGCTCAGACGTTGTTTCAATGGCCTGATCGACAACTGTTCTGCCGAAGAGCTCAGCGACAATCTGTTCGCCGCCGTTTTTATACATCTGTTCATAGAACTGTTCCGCGGTGATGTCTTCCCCGTTGATTTCATAGACGACATCCTCTGCACCGCTCCGCTTGCCCGGCAGTTTTCCGGTATTTGTATCGTAGATGTAGAAGATACTGATACCCGCCAGCAAAGCGACAATGATGCAGAGGAAGATATTCTTTTTGATAAAGTTTCCCATAGTTCCTCCCTGAAATGCTTTCCTATTATAGGAAAAAGTAAACCGGTTTGCAATTTTGTTGTCTGAATCTTTTATGAAGAATACTTAATAATCGTGTTTTTTTTGATTGAAATCAAGAAAAGTGATATGATTCTAAAGATGAAAGGTGTGAAAAGATGAAAGAACTGGTAATAAAAAACCTTCATGTTTCCATTGAAGGGAAGGAAATACTGAAAGGTGTGGACCTTACTGTGCGTGAAAATGAGGTCCATGCATTGATGGGACCGAACGGCAACGGCAAGTCTACTCTGCTGGCAGCTGTTATGGGCCATCCGAAGTATACTGTAACGGAAGGAACGATTGAGTATGACGGCCAGGATGTGCTTGCGCTTCCTGTCGATGCCCGCAGCCGCCTGGGACTGTTCCTCGGCATGCAGTATCCGCAGGAGATCCCGGGCGTAACCAACAGCGATTTTCTGAAAGCCGCGATCAATGCCCGCAGGGAAAAGCCGATCTCCCTGTTTGAATTCGTAAAGGGTATGCAGAAGAACATCAAGCAGCTGGAGCTGCGGGATGACATTGCCCACCGTTTTCTGAACGAAGGTTTCTCCGGCGGTGAGAAGAAGCGCAATGAAATCCTGCAGATGATGATGCTGAAGCCGAGCCTGGCCATGCTGGACGAGATTGACTCCGGTCTTGATGTCGATGCTCTGCGGATCGTTGCAGATACCGTTAACCGGACCCAGAAGGAAACGGGAATGAGCCTGATTGTTGTTTCCCACTATGAGCGTTTCCTGGAGTTTGTGAATCCGCAGTATACCCACATCCTTGTGGACGGCCGTATTGTAGCGGAAGGCGGACCGGAGCTGGCCGCAAGGATCGATACAGAAGGCTATGACTGGATCTACAGGGAGTACAATGTCCTGCCGGCAGCGGCGGAAGAAGAGAAGAAGCGTCCGGATCTGAATATCCGGCTGGGGTAGTCAATGATGGATCTGATTAACAGCAGCAGAAAAATCATTGTGCCTGCCGGATACAGTGAATATACAGTGGATGCGGATAAGGAGATTGATCTGCAGCTGGAGTTCTCTAAGGAGAGTGAAATATTCCTGAAGATCATCCGGGCACCGAAGCTGAACCTGACTACGGAATCCTGCGGAGGAGGCAGTATTGCCTGCCTGGTATGGAACGAATCGGAAACAGGCACAGAATTCCATGAACTGCACAATGTACGGAGGGATACGCATCTGCATATTGCTTACGGAGAGATTGTCAGAGGAGATACGCTGCGGCATACGAAGATCGACCTGCTTGAGCCAGGAGCGGAAGCGCTCATGAGCAGTGCTACGCTTGCAGCAGCGAGAAAGGAATTCCATGCATCCGTGGCTTCCAGGGCTCCCCATACCAACGGTGATATGAAGAACTATGCCGTCATTCTGGAAGGGGGACGGTTCGTGATGGATGCGGCCGGCATCATCGAAAGAGGAGCGCATGTATCCGAATCCCATCAGACATCGCGTGCACTGTGCTTTGATGATACGATGTACGCTTCGATCGTACCGGCGCTTCTGATCGATGACAATGATGTTAAGGCGTCCCACGCTGCCAGCGTCGGCCGGGTAGACGAAGAGCAGCTCTACTATCTGCAGAGCAGAGGCCTGGACATCAACGAATGCATGAGACTGATCAGCACAGGCTACCTGATGCCGATCACGGATACGATCAATGATGAGCGTTTGAAGGAAACGCTGAAGAAGGAACTGGAGGAAAAAATCGCAGCCCTATGTTAGACATTGCAGCTATCCGGAAAGATTTTCCGATGTTTGAAAACAATCCTGATCTGATCTATTTCGATAATGGTGCCTCTACACTGAAGCCGAAGCCGGTCATTGATGCCGTTGTGGACTTCTATGCCAGACATACTTCCAATGTACACAGAGGAGACTATCCGATTGCCAGGCTGAACGATGAACTGTATGACGGTACACGCGATATCTTTGCCCGTTTCCTGAACTGCAGTCCGCAGGAAGTAGCGTTTACGCACAATGTCAGTGCATCCATGAACGAGATCATTTTCGGCGCCGCCAAGGCGTTCATGAACCCGGGAGATGTCATTCTGACAACCCAGAACGAGCATGCGTCCAATATCATGCCCTGGTTCAAGGTGCAGCGTGATTTCGGCGTCAAGGTAGAGTACATCCCGACCGATGTACAGGGCGTTGTATCAGTAGAGGACTTTGAAAAAGCGATGCACGACGGCGTCAGGGCAGTCTGTGTAGCGCAGCAGACCAATGTACTGGCTGCTGTACAGCCGGTCAAGGAAATGGCCCGCATTGCGCATGAACACGGTGCTCTGATGATCGTGGACGGTGCGCAATCGGTTCCGCATATGAAGACAGATGTGAAAGATCTGGATATCGATTTCCTCGGTTTCAGCGGACACAAGATGTGCGGTCCGGGCGGAACCGGTGTTCTGTGGGGCAGGTATGAACTGCTGGAGAAGATCGACCCGATGATTTACGGCGGTGATATGAATGCCCGTTTCTACGCAGATGGAAAGATGCTGCTGCAGGAGCCGCCGATGAAATTTGAATACGGCACTCCCAACATTGAAGGTGTCATCGGTCTGGGCGCTGCGGCAGAATACCTGATGAAGATCGGCATGGATAATATCCATGCGTATGAAAAGGAACTTGGGGATTATTTCCGCGGCCGCATGAAGGAGATCGATACGATTACACTGTACAATCCGGACAGTACTGCAGGTGTGGTCACGTTCAATGTCAAGGATGTATTTGCCCAGGATACAGCCAACTTCCTGGCAACCAAGGGCATTGCCGTACGCAGCGGCAACCATTGTGCCAAGATCCTGGATGGCATCATCGGCACCAATTCCACCGTCCGTGCCTCTCTGTACTTCTACAATACATTCGAAGAAGTGGACCGTTTCGTTGAAGCGGTCAAGGAAGTCACGCTGGAAAACGCTGTCTCGATCTTCTTCTGAGGAGTCTGTATGGAAAACCAGGATTTACTGAATGATCCGATGATCCTGCGGGAAATCATTATGGATCACTACAAATACCCGCACAATCACAGTCTTGTGTCGTCCACAGCGTACCGTTCCCGCCATATGGCGAGTGCCAGCTGCATTGATGACATTACCGTGGAAGCGAAGATCAATGACGGTGTCATCGAGGATATCCGCTTCGACGGCATAGCCTGTACGATCAGTACAGCCAGCACCAGCATCATGACAGAGCTTCTGCGCGGCAAAACAACGGAAGAAGCGAAGGAGATCATCGCAAACTATTTCAGCATGGTTGACGGCCTGGAATACAATGCAGACCTGCTGGAAGAAGCCGTGGCGATGAAGAATGTATACAAGCAGGCCAACCGGATCAAGTGCGCGACCATCGGCTGGCGGGCAATCGATCAGATCATCAAGGAAAGCGAGGAAAGCAATGGCTGAAACAGAAGAGAAACTGGAACTGAATTCTGAAGATTTGCAGGCAGTATCCTCGCAGGACAATTACCAGTACGGTTTCCAGGATGAAGACACGTCTGTGTACAATACAGGAAAAGGTCTTACGGAAGAGAAGGTAAGGGAAATCTCCCGGATCAAGAATGAACCGGAGTGGATGACGGAAATCCGTGTCAATGCCTACCATACCTTTATGTCCATGGATATGCCGAAGTGGGGGCCGGACCTCTCCAGCATTGACTTCGATGACTACATCTACTATATCCGTCCTACAGACCGGAAAGTATCCGATAACTGGGATGAAGTGCCGGATACCATCAAGAATACGTTTGATCGTCTCGGTATTCCCGAAGCGGAACGCAAATTCCTCGCCGGTGTCACCACCCAGTATGAGTCGGAAGTGGTCTATCACAATATGCTGGATGAGGTACAGGAAAAAGGTGTGATCTTCCTGGATACCGATACAGCGCTTCGTTCCTTTCCGGATCTGTTCCGGAAGTACTTCGGAACCATTGTACCGGCCAGTGACAACAAGTTTGCTGCGCTGAATACGGCTGTATGGTCAGGGGGAAGCTTCATCTATGTTCCGCCCGGAGTAAAGCTGGAGAAACCGCTGCAGTCCTATTTCCGCATCAATTCCGAAGGAATGGGCCAGTTTGAGCGCACTTTGATCATTGCGGATGAAGGAGCGGATGTTCACTATGTAGAAGGCTGCACCGCGCCGGTATACATGCGGGATTCCCTGCATGCGGCCATCGTTGAGATCTTCGTCCATGAAGGTGCCAAAGCCCGTTACTCCACAGTGCAGAACTGGTCAAAGAATGTCCTGAACCTGACAACCAAGCGGGCGAAGGTGGATGCCCGCGGTGCAATGGAGTGGATTGACGGCAATATCGGATCCCACATTACGATGAAGTATCCTGCCTGTATCCTGGCCGGGGAATATGCCAGGGGAATGACAATATCCGTAGCGGTCGCATCGGAAGACCAGGTCCAGGATTCCGGTGCCAAGATGATCCATCTAGCCCCGCATACCCAGTCATCCATCATTTCCAAGTCAGTGTCGCGAAGAGGCGGCAAAGCCAACTTCCGCGACTGGATCTACCATGGTCCGAAGGCGGACTTCTCACGGTCGCATATTGAGTGCGATACGCTCATCCTGGATGAAATGTCCTCCAGTGATACCATTCCGAACAATGCCGGTGCGAACAATACTTCCACCATAGAGCATGAAGCGAAAGTATCAAAGATCAGTGAAGAAGAACTGTACTATCTGATGAGCCGCGGACTGAGTGAAAGCCAGGCAACGGAAATGATCGTCATGGGTTTCCTGGAGCCGTTTACCCGGGAGCTGCCTATGGAATACGCTGTTGAACTGAACCAGCTGATGAAGCTGGATATGACAGGGTCGGTAGGATAGAAAAAACGGTATCCCAGAAGATACCGTTTTCTTTATGCCTCAGTGCTTGCCTAGCTCCAGTGCCCGGGCGATGCAGCGATCGTTTGCTTCCTCGACAATCGCATCCAGCCCGCGGTTGCGCAGAATCCCGACGGCTTCGATGGTTGTTCCGCCGGGGGAGCAGACCTCATCGATGAATTTCTGCACCGGTTTGGTACGGGCAGCCTTGAGCAGTTCGCCTGATCCGATCATGGTCTCGGTAATGAAGTCCCGGGCAGTTTCTTCATCAAAACCCTGCCTGACTGCGTCCTTGATCAATACGTTGACAAGGTAATAGAAGTAGGCCGGTGTAGATCCGTGAACCGTGACAGACTTGTTGATGAGTTCCTCGTCCACGTTCTGCAGGATACCGAGCGGGCTGAGCAGGTCATGCGCGAACACTTCTGTTTCCGGAGAAGTGCCGGGCATGGCTGCCATGAACGCAGCACCTTTGCTGACCTGCATCGGTGTGTTGGGCATGATGCGCATCAAGGATGATGTGTTCAGGTACTGCTTCATCGCAGCGATGCTCCAGCCTGTTACAATCGACAGTACAGCATGGATCGGAATACCGGCCAGGTCATCCATAACTTCCTGCATGTTCTGCGGGCGTACAGCCAGCAGGACATACCGGCATGCTTCAGCCGTTTCAGCAGCTGTTCCCGCAGCCTTCAGGCCTAATGTCCGTGCTTCCTGGATTCTCGGGGCGGAAGGGTCATAGATCAGGATCTCATCGGCTTGGATGACACCCGCATTCAATGCTCCTTTGACGATGGCGGTGGACATGTGACCGAATCCGATCACACCGAGACGGTATTCTTTCATGGGATGACCTCCTGTTTTTTGTCTATCACACATACCTATTATAAAGTACAATAGGATAACAGGGCTTCCTATGTTTTTAATATCGGTCTGGATTGAACATCCGGTCAGGGCACTTGACCGTACATATACCTATTGGTACGAAGAAGAACTCCGGCAGGGCGTCCGTGTTGAGCTTGTATTCAACGGCAGGCGTCTGATCGGATTCGTAGAATCTTCTGTCTTTTATGATGGTGATGCAGCGATGGCATCAGCAGAGGCCGGAATGGCGATCCGTCATATTGATGGAGTACTGGACGCGTCACCGTTGATTACGCCTGAACTTCATGACCTTGCACTGTACATGCACGATGCTACACTGTCATCAACAGTCTCCTGCTTCCAGGCGATGCTGCCTTCACGTGTAAAGCCATCAACGCACAGGGGCAGTGTTGTCATGGAAAAGACGGTACATCTCAGTGATGAGGAAGTCAGACTGACGCCGAAGGAACTGGAAGCCTGGGAGTATGTCCGTGCCAACGGTACAGTACTGTACAGCGATCTGCGCAGAAAATGGCCGAATCAGGCACATTCTCTTGTAGTGAAAGGTGCAGTGGTAGTAGCAGAAAGGGAGCGGGAAGCTGCAGCCCATAAACTATTGCTCAATCAATCACCGCACAAACTGAACGAAGAACAGCAGAGAGCCGTACAGGATATCAATGCCGGTAAAGAGACCGTATATCTTGTGCACGGCGTAACCGGATCCGGCAAGACGGAGGTCTATCTGCGGCTGGCGGAAGAAGTCATACGCAGCGGCAAGCAGGTGCTTTTTCTTGTGCCGGAGATCGGATTGACACCATTGATGATCAACCGGGTTACCCAGCGTTTCGGGGATGATCTGGCCATCTACCACAGCGCACTCAATCCGCAGGAAAAGTATGAACAGTACCGTAAGGTGATGAACGGCAGGACATCGATTGTCGTTGGTACCCGCAGTGCAGTATTCCTCCCGTTCACGGATCTGGGCCTGATTGTTATGGATGAGGAACATGATGCATCATACAAACAGGATGTCCAGCCGGCCTACCATTGCCGTGACATCGCTGTATGGCGGGCACAGTACCATCAATGCAAGGTCATACTCGGCAGTGCAACGCCGTCGCTGGAAAGCTATGCGAGAGCCTATAAAGGAATCTACAGGCTGATTGTTCTGCATGAACGGATCAACCGTACACAGCCGTTGATGCATACTGTGAATATGCGCGATGAAAAGCAGCACAAGCGTTCTGCGCTGCTGTCCGATGCATTGATCGACAGCATCCAGGAAAGACTGGACAGCAACAGGCAGGTTATTCTGCTGCTGAACCGCAGGGGATACCATTCCGTGATGAAATGCCGTGAATGCGGTGAAGCACTGATCTGCCCGCACTGCGATGTCGCTATGAGCTACCACAGAACCGAAAACGCCATGAAATGCCATACCTGCGGCTATACAGCAAGAGTACCGCGGGTGTGTCCGCACTGCGGGTCCACTGCTGGATTTACAACCTATGGATTCGGCACAGAGAGGCTGGAGCAGGAAATCCATCACTTCTTTCCGCAGGCAAGAGTACTGCGTATGGACGCGGATACTACATCTGCCAAGAACAGCCATGCACGGATTCTGGAACGTTTCGGCAGGCACGAAGCGGATATACTCCTTGGTACACAGATGATCGCCAAGGGACTGGACTATCCGGATGTCACGCTGGTCGGTGTCATCAATGCGGATGAAGGATTGATGCGTACGGATTACCGCAGCTGTGAAATGACATTCGATCTTCTGATGCAGGCAGGCGGCAGGAGCGGACGCGCTGAAGATGCCGGAGAAGTCATCTATCAGGTATTTGATCCGGATCACTATGCTGTACAATGTGTACTTGCCCAGGACTATGAGAAGTTCTTTGCGTACGAAATGCAGTTCCGTCATGCCGGACAATATCCTCCGTATACCTACTTCATCTCGCTTACCGTCAGTGCGAAGAGCGAAAAGGAAACGGAACGGTCCATGGATATTCTGCAGAAACTGCTTGGTGAACAGCTGAAAACCATCGGTCCGCTGGATCTGCCCAAAGTCAAGGACAGGTACCGCAGCAGGCTTCTGGTAAAGGGCAAGGATCTGGAATCTATGCGCAGCATTCTTCGCGGTGTGCTTTTTTCCGATGATTGCATCAATATGAATGTCAGGGTCAATGTGGAACCGCTGGCACTGGAGCAGGTATGAATGCAAGACAGTATGCACTGGATGTGCTGAACCGTGTGATGAGTGAACATGGATATGCTTCCCTGATCATGCGCAGTATGCCGGGTTATTTCAATGATAAGGACAAAGCCTTGGTTTCCGAGCTTGTATACGGTACGCTGCGCAACCGTACCCTGCTGGAATATCAATGGAAGGAATATGTACAGAAACAGACTTCTGTACGGACGGAGAATCTGCTGAACATGAGTGCGTACCAACTGTATTTCCTGGACAGGATTCCGGATTACGCTGTGCTCAATGAAGCGGCTGCGCTCGCAGCACCGAAGGATACAAAATTCGTCAACGCTGTCCTCAGGAAGATGATCGCGGCAGGAACCAAAGTACTGAAATACAGTACCGACTCCGATGTGCTGGTCAGAACATCAATCAACTTCAGCATTCCCCTGTGGATTCTGAAGCTATGGGAAGCCCATTACGGAGAAGAGGCAGCGCTTCAGCTGGCTGACAGCAGTCAGGAACGGCCGGATGTCTACGGGAGAATCAACATGCTCAAAACAAGGCGTACAGAGCTGGATCCGGAAAGATTCCGTTTTGTCAATGAAGTGTCTTTCCTGTATGATGGAGTTCTCAGCGACACAGAAGAATTCAAAGAAGGCAAAGTCCTGATCCAGGACCGGTCTTCGGCGATGATTCCTTCCTGGATGGCGCTGGAGCCGGGTATGAGTGTACTGGATGTATGTGCAGCGCCAGGAACCAAAACGCAGCAAATGGCGATGTACATGGACAACCAGGGGCATATCACAGCCTGTGATCTGTATGAGCACCGGCTGGCACTGGTGAAGGAGCTGATGAAGCGTACGGGCACGAAGATCGTGGAGACAATGGTACGTGACGGAACGCTCAGCACCGGCTTC
>JAEEYJ010000172.1 GCA_016291725.1 Solobacterium sp. | reverse complement strand
CCTTTGACATCATGACCCATCCGGAGAAGCTCGAAGCCGCCAAGGAAGAGTTCAAGCAGAGCATGAACGGTGAAGTCTACGAGTGCCCGATCGGCGATAATGTCGAGTGGCCCTACAAATAAAGAGCACCAACACAACAAAAAGCGGACAGCCGGGCTGCCCGCTTTTCCTATGCTTTACAGTTCTTCCACCTTTGAGGGAATGCGCCACATTTCACTGTAGCTCAGGAACGACACCTCATCAGCGTTCAGCTTTGCCTGGTTGCGCTGACGGTGAACATTGCCTTCATGTGCCTTGTTCAGAATGTCCTTGTTGACCATGTACTGAACATACACTACTTTCTTGAGCAGGAACCACTGTATTACATACTCGTAGATCAAAGCTGTACGGTCTTCTATCCTTGCCAGCTTCTCTGTCGCTTCTGTCTTCAATTGTTCTGCCGCTTTCAGAGCCTGCTCCTTCAGATCTTCATAATGACTGAAGTGCATATGGTCCAGCCCGCGCTGAACAGCACCTGCCTTCTTCTGAAGAAGATCTTCAAAAGACTTCAGGATGATTCCGGCATTTTCAGCACATACAGCTACGATTTCATTCTGGCACTGAGCACCCAGTCCCCCGGGTTCCGTCATGCAGTAATAGTAGCCTTTGGCAAGCAGATAACCGTTCTGCCCGGCAGGAGTGATCAGCAATGCGCGGTCTTCTTCATCCTTGCGGGTATAGAGCAGATACGGGAAGCGGAGCGGTCTACCGACTAGTTTGAACACGTCTTTGTAGCGGATGATTTGATTACTGATAGCACTGCGGCTGATGGTACTCAGCAGTCCTGCGCAGATTCTGCATTCAGGATCCACAGCGGCTACAGCATGGAAGGCTTCTTTCAGGATCGGATCAAGGTCCTCCTCATTGCTCAGATAATCTTCGAGGTAACCGTTAAAGTCACAATCATTGCCACCATGACGGCTGTCGAGCATCTGAGCAAGAATCTCGAAAACAGCCATAATTCCTCCATTGCGATATGAATTCATTATACGGATAAAAGCCGTGAATTCATCAAGGCACAGCACAAAAAAAACACAATCCAGAGCGCAAATGTAAATTTTTCTGAAAATGACTGACAGTCATGTTTTTCAGTATGAAAACGATGTGTAAGTACAAGTCATATGATACAAAAAGCGCAGTTCTGTATCACAGGACTGTGCTTTGCTCTTCTGTCAGGATACCCGGTAGATTGCCCGGAGATCCCCGTTTCCTGCCGGCTGGATTCCTGTCAGCCGGATCCCCGCATTCTTTTTCAGAAGGAAGGCACAGGTACGCTGTGCCTGGGCTTCGGATCCTGTTTCTGCAGTGCAGATGCCTTCATCGGTACTGAGATCCAGGTAGATGTGGCTTTTCCCCCTGCGCAGGGCAGCTTCCCGGATCTCCAGGTACCCCTGCACAGCCAGCCGGTTTCCGTCATAGCACAGCCAGCGGTTCTCCGTCAGAACGCATCTGCCCAGCAGAATACCATCACTCCATACTGAGAGGTCACCCAGCTGCTTCAGCTGTTTTCCAAGGCGGTACTTATCATAGCGGTACTTGACGATTACAGCAGCACAGAGCAGTCCGGCCGCCGCAAGCAGCGCCCGCCGGATTCCTGTCGGTTCCTTCATGTACAGAACCAGTACAGGGAACAGCATCAGCGGACAGATCGTCACAAACGGGTAGTATTTTACAACGATAAAGGATTCCAGATACTTCCTGATCATACTATTTGTACTCGGTTCCTCCGGATACGCCGAAATACTCTTCAAAGGAATAATAAACATCGACATTGTAGATCGCTGTTGCCGTATCGACACCGACATAGCGGAAATGCCACGGTTCATAGGAGTAGCCGGTAATATCAGCCTTCCCCTTCGGATAGCGCATGATGAAGCCGTAGTAGTGAGCGTTGTCGCGCAGCCATACCCCGCTGGCGGAATACTCAAAGTCCGACGTGAAGTCCGCTCCTTTTCCTTCGATGAAGTCCAGGGCCAGTCCGGTCTGATGATCGGAATAGCCCGGGCGGGAACTGATGCGGTCTGCGCGCTCAACGCCGTACTGGGCAACATAGCCGTCATACAGCTGCTTCTGATAGCTCTCGCTCCGGTATGCACTGCTGAACATCAGGGTAACACCGTCCGCGGCAGCAGCCTGTGTCATTTCTGCGACCGCATAGGCAGCTTCTGCCCGCATATACGGTGCAATCGTGCCCCATCCGCCCACATCGTTGACGTTGATCAGATCCGCAGGCGCATAGCCTTCCGGCAGTCTGTGCGTCTTGTTCGCGACAATCAGCAGACTGTTCACATCCGTAAACACCGGATCTTCGGTATACACCGGCTCCGGCTGTATGCTTTCCACCGGTGTGCTTTCCTGCGGCTGCGGAGACTCTGCCGGTGTTTCCGGCACTTCCGGTTCCGGATTTACAGCCGGTGTTTCTGACGGCGCAGGACTCTCTTCCGGTGTACTGCTCTCCTGCGGCTGAGGGCTTTCCTGCGGCTCTTCGCTTTGCTCCGGTTCAGGGGTCACCGCTGCCGCAGGCTCCTCGGTATTCTCCGGCTCCGGCTTTGCGGTATAGAACCGTCCGAGCAGGCCGATGGCCAGCAGAAGAACCAGAATTGTCAGGATCAGTTTAGAAAGCAGACCGCGCATAGCTTTATCCTTCCTTGAATATCTCTGTACGGGCCAGCCACTTCACCAGGAACCAGCCCACAATGACCGAAATCAGCTCTCCTGCAGCGACTTCCAGGCCGCAGATCAGTGATCCGGTGAGTACATTGTCCGGGAACAGCATGAACCCGAGCTCTGCACCGACGAAGAGGAAATTCCAGAACACCGGCTGAAGCAGGCTGAGCACCGGAATCCCCTTGACTTTATGATCGCGCAGCTTCCATGTCAGGGAAGCTGCGATGAAGGTAGCGAGTGAACCGACCACCGCGTCAATGTATCCGGCAGGGTTGGCGCCGGTCATTGCGCCGATGATGTTGGTAATGCAGCAGCCGAGGGTAAGCCCCGGGATTGCCGGACGGTAGATGAGCGGAAGCACGGTCAGCGCTTCGGAAATACGGACCTGCAGAGGGCCGTAGGCAAGCGGGGCAATCACCAGCGATACGACGGTATACACGGCCGCGATCATCGCTGTCTTTGCCATTTGCTTTGTAGTCATACTGTATCTCCTTATTTTAGGTATACGTCAGGTAGCCGCTACTGACGGGACCGCAGGGTCCAGTTTCCAAGTATACTACAAAACAAGGGCATTTCCTACAGAATCATCAGGGCTCTACGATCCTGGCAAGGAAGGCATCGATCTGTTCCTCGCTCATCCCTGCTCTGCGGAGATAGTCTCTGGCGCCGGCAGAGAGATCCACCGCTGTCAGATCTGCATTTTCATCACCGATGACATATCTGAGCATTGCGTCCAGGTTCTTTTCCAGGATCGTTCTGTACTTTGCAGGTTCGGACGCTTCTGTGATCCTGTAGTAATTGGCATAGGTCAGCATGTAGTCATCCGCGATCTCCCGGTACTCCGCACCGGCAAGGGCTTCCACCAGCATGCACACAAAGCCGGTGCGGTCCTTGCCTTCCGTACAGTGGATCAGATACGGTCCTTCCGTTTCCGACATGGCAATGAATCCCTGGGCGATCTTCGCGGCAAAGTCTTCCGACAGCCAGTTCATGTTCAGTGCCAGGGGGATGACATGGTCTGATTCATACAGGGAAAGGAAGTACGGAGAGTCAAAGTCATCCGCCTGGATATATCTTTCTATCTTTACCTCATTGTCCGCCAGATTGAGGATGCAGTGGATCATTGCTTCTTCCATCAGCCGGTCCACATACGGTGCCCGTTTGTGCTGATTGTCGCACGGCGAAGCAGAGCGGTACAGCACACCCTCCCGGATATCTCCCATACAGATGCTGCGGAAGTTCGCAAACGCTTCATCACTTGGATAATCCGTACGGAAATCGGTATAGCTGATATCCCGCGCGTCCTGGATCTCTGCGTACTTTCCGTGCTCGCGCAGGATGATGCTGGCTGTGGAGTGTTCATCCAGCGACGCCTTCATCCAGATGTTCTCCCGCCGGATTGCCTTCAGTTCTGCTGTATCCCACAGATCCTCACCGTAGTTGACCGCGGCTTTGATGTAATCATAGCCGGGATAGGCAATCAGCAGCGGCTGCCCTGCATCTACGTAGTAGCCATTGTAGTAGGGAATATCCTCAAGGGTGTACCCGCTGGAGAAAACGACATCCACACTGTCGCCGTACTCAAAGCCCAGTGCATTGAATTCATCGATCGTGATCTCAATGTATACACCGCCGAATTCCTGTTCATGCTGCACAGAGAGTCCTTCTACCGACAGGGGTTTCTCCATTGGCTCTTCCTTTGTACAGGACACCAGTGCCAGGCAGGCAATCATTCCTGCTGTGATTCTCTTCATGACCGTCATAGGATACCTCCTGTATCTACGGTTCCATTATACAAAAACAGGCCTGATCAGGCCCTGTTTCTGCTCTGTTGATGGATCGTACTGCTCTTTACTGTGCTTTGCGGCGGCTCAGGTAATCCTGGTACGCGTCTATGCCGCTCTTCTCCTTAAAGAAGAAATAATGGTCACGGCTGATCGGATATACTCCGATCCGCTTTCCTTCCAGAATCATCTCATTGAATACCGGACAGAGATAGAACAGGCCATTGACGCTGGCATTCTTGCGTATCATGGAGATCGTACTGTTCACGAAGTCCTGGCTGCGCTTGAAGTAATAGAATCCGGCTGTAGCGTTCTTGCTGATCGGCCGCTTTTCCGCAGCTTCGATCACCAGGCCGTCTTCGTCCACCTTGACGTAGGAATACTTCGGGTGAATATCTTCAAAGGTCACGGCACCGCCGTCATAATCATTGTCCTGGAAGTACTTTACGATCTGCTGGGCATCGTCCGTAAACAGCTGGTTGGTTGCAGCGATAATCATCGGTTCATCATCTTCAACATAATCAATTCCCAGCATCGCGGTACAGGCAGAGCCCATCGTATCCCGTTCCGGAGAAACAATCTTCACATCCGGTATCAGCAGTCTCACGATATTGTTCAGATGGTACTTCTCAATATCCTCCCTGCGCAGTACAGCAATGAATTCCGCACCCTCAATATCCTTCAGTGTATTGTAGATATGGCTCAGTACCGTTTCCCGTTCTATTTCATAGAGACTGAGGATATACTGGCTTCCTTCAGGAACTGTTTCCTTTCCGGCCATCGGCAGAATGATCTTCATATCCTCACGCTCCTTTCTCTGCTTCCGCAATCGCCCTGCGGATATTATCGTAATTGACATCGTAGACGGTTTCGACTTTCATCACATGGGCACCTGAACGCTCCGCGGCCATTATGCCGTTGAAATTATCCTCTACAATCAGGCATTCTTCCGGTTTCAGACCTAGGCGCTCAATGGAAACCGTGTAGATTTCCGGGTCCGGTTTCGGCTTTGATACATCCTGATTGCTTAGATAGAACTCCAGATACTGCATCAGATCGCTCCGGTTCATCATCAGTTCCACTGAAAGCCGTATGGAGTTGGAGGCACAGGCAAGGCGGTATCCTTCCCTCTTCAAGCGGGACAATGCATACTGATGGACAAACTTCGGATAGCAGTCTGCGTATACACGGTCAATGGTATACTGCTGCTTCAGATCGTTGATGAAAGGATGCAGCTTTGCAGGCAGACCCTTCTCCAGTGTCAGCATCTCCAGTTTCTTTCTGGTCGGAAGACCATCATATGTCTGCAGATGTTCCTGCCGGCTGATTTCATAGCCGAAAAGGCGCAATGCTTTGTTCAGAGCCTCATAATGCCACTCCTTCGCATCGATCAGCACACCGTCCATATCAAAGATCACCGCTTTGATCATAACGATTCACCTCCGTATCTTTACTGCAATTATCTATATTATACACGGGTTGAAAGATTGAACCATCCCGGG
>JAEEYJ010000171.1 GCA_016291725.1 Solobacterium sp. | reverse complement strand
GGATTTCCAGGTGTCGTACAATTACGGCATTCAGGGATATCCGACAACGTTCATCATGAAGCCGGACGGCTATTACCTCGGATACATACCGGGTTATCTGGAACCGGATAAACTGGACGGTCTGATCAATGAAGCGGTCAAGTAACAGGAGGCATGAATATGAAGTATGTGATTGCGGATGAAGTGTTTGAAAAACTGCCGGATGTGATTGTCGGCGTGGTATGTGTAAAAGGTGCGGACAATACAAAGCCCGTACCGGAGATTGCGGCGATGCTGGAGGAGAACTATACAGCACTGGCGGAAAAGCTGGCCGGAGTGAAGGTCAAGGAGATGCCGGATGTGCAGCCGTACCGGGAGGCGTTCCGTACATTGGGCATGAATCCGAACAAGTTCACGTGTTCTGCAGAGGCGCTGCTCACCCGCATCTCCAAGGGCAAAGGCATGCCTTCCATCAATCCGCTGGTGGATCTGAACAATGCCGTATCGGTAAAGTACGAGATTCCGATGGGGACGCATGATCTGGATACGATGCACGATGAGGATCTGGAAGTACGCTTTGCGGTGGACGGGGATACATTCATCCCGTTCGGCAGTACGGAAGAGGACAATCCCGATACAGGTGAGCTGGTCTATGTCTGCGGCCATGAAGTGCGTACAAGGCGCTGGACATGGCGGCAGAGCGAGATCGGCAAGATCGATGAGAATACAAGGACTGTAATCTATCCGATCGACGGGTTTGCGGGCTTCAACGAAGACAAGGTTATTGCGGCGAGGGATGAACTGGCGGAGCTGCTGAAGAAGTACTTCAGCGCGGAAGTCATTACCGGCTTTGTGGATAAGGATCATCCGGCTTTTGAGATTGAATTCTAGAGGGATTCTATGACGCTTCACGGTGCTGTTTTCGATATGGATGGAACACTGTTCGATACAGAACGGATCTACATGGAGATCTGGTTCGAGCTCGGCAGGGAATACGGGGCATCCCTCGGTGCGGACTTTACGAGAGAGGTATGCGGCACCGGCGGGGAGAAGATGTACCGGATCCTGGAACAGTATTTCGGTGTTCCCGATGGGTCGGCAGTAGAGCGGAAATGGCAGGAACGGTCCGTTGAGCGAATGAAGTACTTTGTGCCTTTGAAGGAGGGTACACTGGAGCTGCTGGAATGGTTCCGGAACCATGGATATGTGATGGCGGTAGCGAGCAGTTCACCGATGCCCTGGATCACCCATTATCTGGATGTCTCCGGTACAGCAGAGTATTTCCGGGAAGTCATCAGCGGCAGGCAGATCGCCAGGGGAAAGCCGGCACCGGATATCTTCCTGCAGGCCTGCGAACGGCTGGGTGTGGAGCCGGCAGACTGCTGGGTGTTCGAAGACAGTAAGAACGGTGTGAAGGCAGGACACGCAGCGGGATGCCGTACTATCCTGATTCCGGATCTGTCGGAGCCCGACGATGAGACCCGGGCGCTTTGTGAGGTCTATCCGTCGTTTACCGTGTTTCTGAAGGAACTGAAGGAGGGCAGAATATGAATACAGTACTGATCCTGGTGAGCCATGGAACGCTTGCGGAAGGTGTGTATTCGGCTGCGGCGATGATGCTGGGAGAGACGGACGGGATCCGGTGCTTCTGCCTGACAGACAAGGATGACAGTGTCTCCTTCCGGCACAAGGTGCGGGAAGGGATCCAGGATCTTGCGGACAGCGGTGTTCTTCTGCTGTGCGATCTGCTGGGCGGCTCTCCGATGACCATGGCACTGGATGAGCTGGTGCAGGCGGACATTACGGTGCGGGGTGTATACGGCGGCCTGAATCTGGCTATGAGCCTGGCAGCCTGGATCAACCGGGACCGTGACGATGTGCAGGAGAGAATCCTGCAGGAAGGCGCTGCAAGCATTGCGGCGATGGATATTCAGGAGAAAGAAGAAGAAATATGATCACTCTGCTCAGAATCGATGATCGTCTGATTCACGGCCAGGTTGTCGTGAACTGGGTGAAGGCATTCCCCTGCGATGGTCTGATTGCGGTCAATGATGCGGCAGCATCCGTACCGCTGCTGAAGATGTCCTACCGTTCAGCAGCACCGGGCAGGAAGGTCTTTGTCTGGTCGAAGGCGGAATGGGAAGAGAAGAAGGAAAAGGTTCTTGCCAGCAAGGACCGGTACTTCCTTCTTGCCCGGAATGCGGCGGACATGGCAGACCTGCTCCGCGGCATCGATCCCGGTGTACAGGAGATCTATGTCGGCCCCTGCAGCATGCAGGAGAATGCCGTACGGATCGGAGACAACCAGGCACTGACGCAGGAGGACGCGGCAGCGCTGGAGGAGCTGTCCCTGGCAGGCTATGAAGTGATATTCGCGCTTGTCTACGAGAAGGAAAAGGGCAGGTGGCGGGATTTCCGCTCCCTGTTCGGATATGAATGATTCAGCACCCGGGCGGGTGCTGTTTTGTTCTATAATGATGGTATGTATCTGCTGCAGATCATCTGTATCGGCATCATCGGCGGACTTGCCGGCTCCATCGCTTCTCCCGTAGGAACCACGTGGGGAAACTATATACTGGGCCGTCCTTTGATTGCGTCCTTTCTGATCGGTCTGATCGTCAAGGATGTGCCGGGCGTGCTGGCCATGGGCATCCCTGTACAGCTGATGTGGATGACATTGGTGACACCGGGCGGTGTTGTGCCTGTGGACCTGCGCTGTGCTTCCTACGGAGGCATTACGGCAGCCTGGCTGGCGGTGTATTACAGCGGCTGTCCTGCTCCGGCTTCGGCTGCAGTGATTGCGGCACTGTGCTTCGGCTATGCCGGTACCAGGCTGTTCGCACTGGAAGTGCGCATCAACGGATACTTTGAAAAGAAAGCACTGGAAGCACTGGATGCGGGGAATACCCGGCATCTGCTGTATACCAACATCATCGGGCCTTTCCTGTCCCATGCGCTTGTTTCCGGCATGTTCCTTTCGGCAGCAATCCTTCTCTTCAGCCGGCTGTATACGGTATTTCTGGGCATTGTCGGCTCCAGCGCCGCGTTCCACTATGCCGGCTGGGTTCTGCCGTTCTGGGGTCTGGCCCAGATGACCCATGCGCTCTCGGAAGACGGGAAGTGGTTCGCCGCGGCAGCACTGGCCATGATCCTGGGCTATGCCGGCATGCCGGTCCCTGCGGCGGCTGTCCTCTGCCTTCTTGTCATGATCCGGGAATACAGGCGTACACCGGAAGAAGACGCGGAGGAAGAAATATGAAACGGGTCAGTACAGCAGCTCTGCGCCGTTCGTTCCTCCGCTGGTTCATCGGCGGCGCATCGGTATTCACCCAGGGAAGAATGCAGACACTGGGCCTGGTCTATGCCATGGAGCCGGTCATCCGGGATCTCTATGAAGGGGAAGGGGAGATCACTGCGCGCCTCAGCAGCTACCGTACCTTCTTCAACACAGAACCGCAGATCGGCGCTGCAGTGATCGGTATGGCAGCTGCGCTGGAGGAAGACCGTGCGAATGGATACGGGATGAGCGATGAGATGATGCGTACAGTGCGGAACGGGCTGATGGGATCTCTGGCCGGACTGGGAGATACGATGCTGGTGGGAGCGGTCATACCGGCAGTGCTGTGTACAGCGCTGGGCATGGGCATTGCTGGTGTGATCGGGTACATTCTGGTATACGGTGTCATTGGCGCCTGGCTGCAGTACCGCCTGTTCCTCAGGGTATACCGGCAGAGGGAAGATGGACTGACATTCCTGTATGGAAAGAAGACCGAAGCTGCCGTACGCGCCTGCCGGCATGGAGCGCTCTTCTGCATCGCTGCTGCATTCGGCAGATACGGTATTCTCCCCGGTGACATTGCCGGTCTGGTCATTGCCTGTCTGCTGGCCGCTGCTGGTGCGTACCTGCTGAAAAAGCAGAAGCTCAGCACCGGACAGCTGCTTGTCTGCATGTGTTCTGCAGCCATTCTTTACAGTTTACTGCAGTGAATTTGTATACACTAACCATTTTTGCGCAAAAATGCATCCATTCCAGTGAATTGGGTCTATAATATAACGCATAAGACTAAAGGAGATAATTATTATGCCACTCGTAACATCTAAGGAAATGTTTGAAAAAGCCTACAACGGCGGCTACGCGATCGGTGCGTTCAATGTAAACAACATGGAAATCATCCAGGGTATTACAGAAGCTGCGAAGGAGTGCAACGCTCCGGTGATTCTGCAGGTATCCAAGGGTGCACGTGCCTATGCGAACCGTACCTACCTGGTCAAGCTGGTTGAAGCAGCCGAAATCGAGACCGGCCTGCCGATCTGCCTGCACCTGGACCATGGTGATTCGTTCGAAACATGCAAGTCCTGCATTGATGATGGATTCACTTCCGTTATGATCGACGCTTCCTCCAAGCCGTTTGAGGAGAACATCGAGATCACAAGGAAGGTTGTTGAATACGCACACGCACGCGGTGTTGTTGTAGAGGCTGAGCTGGGAACACTGGCAGGCGTTGAGGACGATGTCAAGGTTTCCGCTGAAGATTCTTCCTATACACGTCCCGAGGACGTTGAGGAATTCGTCCGCAGAACAGGCTGCGACTCCCTGGCCATCGCGATCGGTACCAGCCATGGTGCCTACAAGTTCAAGCCGGAGCAGTGCACACGCAATGAGGAAGGCATCCTCGTTCCGCCGCCCCTGCGCTTCGATATTCTGGAAGAAGTATCCAGAAGACTGCCGGGCTTCCCGATCGTTCTGCATGGTTCCAGCTCTGTTCCGCAGGAATACGTCAGGATGATCAACGAAAACGGCGGAAACATGCCGGATGCAGTAGGCGTTCCTGAGGAACAGCTGAGAAAGGCTGCATCGATGGCTGTCTGCAAGATCAACATCGACTCCGATCTGCGTCTGGCGATGACCGGTACGATCCGCAAGCACTTCCATGATCATCCGGCGGACTTCGATCCCCGTCAGTATCTGAAGCCGGCGCGTGCCAACATCAAGGAACTCGTCAAGCACAAGATCGTTGATGTTCTGGGCTGCGACAACAAGATCTAAGGCAAATGAAAGGAATGCAGGAAACCTGCATTCTTTTTTTGCTATGATAGTAGCATGAAGAAATCACAGGTGCTTCTGATCGGCGGGGGACTGGCAGTACTGGCAGGGCTTCCCAGACGGACAGAAGTGACAGAATACAGCATACAGTCGGAGAAGCTGACGGACCGGATCCGTCTGGCTGTGCTGGCGGACCTGCACGGCAAGGCATTGCTCTCCGGCGATATACAGCGCCTTCGCAGTGCAGAGCCTGATCTGGTACTGCTTCCGGGCGATCTCTTTGACTACTATGACCGCCGGGATGACCGGGTACTGAAGATGGTGGAGGAACTGAAGGATCTGCCGCTTTTCTATACCACCGGCAATCATGAACTGGAACGCGGCGATGAAGAAGAACTGAAGCAGCAGCTGCAGATGCGCGGCGTGCATGTATTGAGTGACCGGGCGGAGACGGTGGTTGTACGCGGCGCAGTCATCGAACTGGGCGGCTATGACTGCCGGTGGAAGGAAAAAGACTGCTCTGCAGGAGCAGTCAATCAGATGTTCCATACCGGGCACTACCGGGTTCTGATGTCCCATCGTCCGCACTGGATCAGCCTGTACAATGCTGTGAAGTGCGATCTGGTCATCAGCGGCCATGCGCACGGCGGACAGTGGCGCATTCCGTTCACCGGACAGGGGCTCTGTTCACCTCAGCAGGGAATCTTCCCGAAGTACACCGGCGGCATTCACCGGCTTCACCACAGTGATCTGCTGATCAGCCGCGGTCTGTCCAGAACCTACCACGGCATTCCGCGGCTGTACAATTCACCCGAGATCGTGATCGTAGACCTGCTGCCCGACAGCACCGTGGCGTAGGTTGTACTCTTCCACCGGCTTGCCATCCATGGTATAGATTCGGGTGACCCGGTCATTGATGATGCACATGAGTTCATGAGGGATGGTTCCGAGTTCGGCAGCCATCTTTTCGATCGGAATATGCGGACCGAAGATCTCCACCAGTGTACCTTCCGGCCGGTATTCCGGCAGGTGGATCATGCACTGGTCCATGCAGATGCGGCCGGCAAACGGTGCGAGCAGACCATCAACGTATACACTGCGTCCGGCATTGCGGCGCTCCAGACCATCCGCGTAGCCGATCGGTACCGTCGCTATGATTTCATCGCCCTGCGTTGTATAGGTTGCACCGTAGCCGATGGTTGTACCGGCGGGCAGGGTTTTGACCAGGGAGATCCGGGAATACAGCGCCACCGGCTGTTCCAGGTCCGGAACATAGGCATTGATGCCGTACAGAGAGATACCGATACGCACAGCGTTGCTGAGAGGATCAAACAGAGATACCGCAGCATCGCTGTTTTCACAGTGGATCCAGGGGAAGGGGTAATCCATCTTCTCTACAGCTTCCTTGAACCGGCTGAACTGGCGTTCCGTCATATCCTTGTCGGTATCAGCGCAGGCGAAGTGGGTGAAGATGCCCTCCAGCAGACAGCCGTTCTGCAGGAGGAGATCCTTGGCTTCAGCCAGTTCCTCCAGATCGCGGAAGCCGATCCGGCTCATGCCGGTATCTACTTTCATATGTACTTTCAGGCCTGCCGGCTGTCCGTTGCATACTTTCCTGACCCACGCCAGGGAGAAGGCTGCCAGGCTGATATTGTATTCAATGGCTGCCGGGATGTCTTCAGCATCGGCGGTGCCCAGGACGAGGATCTCTTCCCCAATGCCCTGTTTCCGCAGCATAATGGCTTCGTCCAGGCTGGAGACAGCGAACATATCGGCACCGCCTCTGCGGCAGGCTTCGGCAATCTGCCTGTCCCCGCAGCCGTAGGCATTGGCCTTTACCACCGCAATGAACTTCTT
>JAEEYJ010000170.1 GCA_016291725.1 Solobacterium sp. | reverse complement strand
TGCACCGAAGCAGAAGGAGTACATCCTCGGCTATATGGATGTACGGGAAGACGGTGTGATCGGCGATACATACTATGTACGGATCAAGGTGAAGTAAAGAGATGCTGGAACTGAGGGATTATACCGATCAGGACAAGGAAACGGTCCGGCATCTCTACAAAGAACTCTTTCCTGCCGAGGAACGGATTCCTTTTTCCTTCCTCCTGAGGAAGAACGGAAAGGACTGCCGGATCCTGGTCTGCGAAGAAGAGGGGAAGACAGTGGGGTTCACTGTCGTTTTCCTTTCGGAGGAACTGGTCTGTCTGGCCTACCTGGCAGTGGTGAGGGAACGGCAGGATGAAGGGCTGGGCTCAGCAATCCTGGCGATGCTTGCCAGGGAGTACGGAGACAGACCGATGGTGGTGGATATTGAAGAGTGCAGTGAGGAATACCCGGACCGGCTGCGCAGGAAGGAATTCTATCTGCGGGCAGGATTCCGTGATACCGGCATCCGCTGCTGGCTGTACGGTGTGGACTACGAACTGCTGAGCCTGGGCGGTCCTGTCACCATGGAGATGTTCCGACGCTGCATGGGCTATTCCCGGGCTATGGCGGTGGAAAGGAAGCGGGCATGAAGATCAGTATTCTGACGATCGTACCGGAAATGTTCGGCTGGCTTGCGGAGCATACGCTTGTACAGAGGGCAGTCCGGCGCGGCATTCTGGAAGTGAATGTCATGGATATGAAGGAATGTGCAGGCGGCTCGTTCCGGCATATCGATGACTCTGTCTACGGTCCCGGTTCCGGCATGGTCATCCGCTATCCTGTTGCGCTTGCGGCGCTGGAGAAGGCCGGTGCAGGCAGGAAGGTCCTGCTCTCGGCAGCGGGAGTTCCGTATACCCAGAAAACAGCGCACCGCTTTGCCGGGCTGGATCACCTGATCCTGCTGTGCGGGCATTATGAAGGCTTTGATGCCAGGATTGAAGCCGATGTGGATGAAGAGATCAGCATCGGGGACTACATTCTGAGCGGGGGAGAGCCGGCTGCGTTTGTTATCATCGATTCCATTGCGAGGCTCCTGGGAACCATACGTGAGGAGAGTACAGAAGAGGAGAGCTTTGAGAACGGGTTGCTGGAGTATCCGCAGTATACTTCGCCCCGCAGCTTCAACGGCAGGGATGTGCCTCCGGTACTTCTGTCGGGAAACCACGAAGCCATCCGGTACTGGAGGCTTGCAGAGTCCCTGAAGCGCACTGCAGAGCGAAGGCCGGATCTGCTGGAGAAATACACTCTCAGCACAGAAGAAAGGGAAATCCTTGACGGCTTGAACGTCATGGATGAAAGTTGTACAGTGGACACAGAAAACGGAGGAGAATCATGAATCCCATTACATTGGAAGAACTGGAACAGATGCGTCAGGCGTACCTTGCGGACCCGAAGGCAAGGGTAGTGCGCCACGCAGCCATGAAGAATGACATCAATCAGATCGCCAGGGTGTTCGAAGCGGAAGCGAACAATCCCGATCTGTTCTCCATCAACATCAAAACCATGCCGGCAACCAACCAGATGGCATCGGGACGCTGCTGGATCTTCTCGTCGCTGAACGTTATGCGGGAGATGATTGCGAAGAAATACAGCATCGAGAAATTCGAACTGTCCCAGAACTACGTCGCGTTCTATGACAAACTGGAAAAGATCAACTACTGCCTGGAAGCCCTGAGTGCGGAAGCGGCAGCAGACTACAATGACCCGGTCGTGCGGTGGCTGCTGGAGACAGCGGTCGGCGACGGCGGCCAGTGGGATATGCTGGTTTCCCTGATCAAGAAATACGGCATCTGCCCGAAGACAGCCATGCCTGAGACATACCAGTCTTCCCATACCCGGACCATGAACGGCATCATCAACCAGCGGCTGAGAAGGTTTGCGGCCGAGACCAAAGCCCGCCGGGCAGCCGGTGAAGAAGAAAAGATCGCGGAGGACAAGCAGGCAGCGCTGAAGGAACTCTACGGACTGCTGTGCAGCTGCTTCGGTGTACCGCCGCAGAAGTTCACCTTTGAGTACGCTGACAAGGACGGTGCATACCATGCCTACCGGGATGTGGCACCGCTGGACTTCTACCATGAATACCTGGCAGATGATCTGGATGATTACGTCGGAATCATCAATGGACCTACCGCGGACAAGCCTTTCTACAGAATGTATACCGTGAAGTACCTGGGCAATGTTGTGGACGGCAATCCGGTCTCTTTCCTTAACCTGCCGCTGGAAGACTTCAAGGAACTCATCCTGCGCCAGCTGAAGGACGGCAGGATCGTCTGGTTCGGCTGCGACTGCGGCAAGGACGGTGACCGGGACAGCGGTCTGTGGGATGATGCGCAGTATTCCTTTGAAGACACCTTTGATGTAAAGCTGGGCATGACCAAGGCAGAAATGCTGGATACCCGCCAGAGCGCGATGAACCACGCAATGGTGTTCACAGGGGTCAATCTGGTGGACGGGAAGCCGACCCGCTGGAAGATCGAGAATTCCTGGGGCGACAAGACCGCGAACGAAGGCTACTACATCTGCACGGATTCCTGGTTCGACAAGTATGTCTTCGAAGCAGTCGTGCATAAGAGCTATCTGAGCGATGAACTGCGGGAAGTAATCAAGGAAGAGCCGAAGGTGCTGGATCCCTGGGATCCGTTCGGTTCCCTGGCAGACTGAGAGAGGTGCAACCAACACCTCTTTTTCTGTTAGAATGGTAGGCGGGAAAGAGGAAACAGTATGAAGATCGGGGTTATATCATTGGGCTGTGCAAAGAATCTGGTGGATACGGAGTATCTGCTGGGACTGCTCAAGGAAAGCGGACAGGAGATCGTCCAGGATCCGCAGGAAGCGGAGGCAGTCATCATCAATACCTGCGGGTTCATCCAGAGCGCGAAGGAGGAAGCCATCCGGACCATCTTTGACGTGCTGGAATGGAAGGAACACGGTGTAGACAAGGTGATTGTGATGGGATGCCTGGCCAAGCGGTACAAGCCGGAGCTGGAAAAAGAAATCCCCGAAGTGGACCGGTTTGTTTCCATAGATGAATACGGACAGCTGGGATCCATCATCGGTGAGACACTGGGCATTCCGGTGCATAACACCTACGGGAAAGCACCGAGGATCCTTTCAGGCAAGCCATGGATGGCCTATCTGCGCATTGCGGAAGGCTGTGACAACCGCTGCGCCTACTGTGCCATTCCGCTCATCCGCGGTCCGCTGGTCTCTGTGCCGATGGATCAGCTGGTCAAGGAAGCGCAGGAACTGGCAGACCAGGGCGTGAAGGAACTGACCCTGATCGCCCAGGATACCTCACGGTACGGATATGATACGGACCGCCGGCTGCATCTTTCAGAGCTGCTGAAGAAGCTGGATGCGATAGACGGGTTCCACTGGATCCGCATTCTGTACATGTATCCGGATGAAATACCCGATGATCTGATCGAAACCATACAGCATTCCCGGCATATCCTGCCGTACTTCGATATCCCTGTCCAGCATGGCTGCGATGAAGTCCTGAGGGCCATGCACAGGCGCTCCAGCGCAGCAGAGATCCTGGACAGGACTACTGCCATCCGGTCTGCCTTTGCGCATCCTGTACTGCGTACAACGCTGATCTGCGGCTTCCCGGGGGAAACGCTCGCCCAGCATGAAGAGAACCTGGAGCTGATGCGGAAAGTACGCTGGGACCATCTCGGTGCATTTACCTACTCTCCGGAAGAGGGTACAGCGAGCTTTGAGATGGAGGATGATGTACCGGAGGAAGAGAAGAAACGCCGGCTGAACGAAATCATGGACCTGCAGGATGAGATTGTGAAGGAGGACAGAGTCCGTCTGATCGGTGAAGAAGCGGAAGTGCTGGTGGAAGAGACAGAGCCGCTGACCGGGATGTATCTCGGCAGGAGCGCTATGTTCGCACCGGACGCGGTGGACGGCTGGGTGCGCTTCCGGAGCGAGGAAGCACTGGAGCCGGGCACATTCTGCAGAGTGCGCTATACCCGGGTGAGCGGTCAGAGCCTGCTGGCGGAGTATCTGGAGAAGCTGGATGTCTGAACATAGGGTATGGCACATCTCTGATCTGACACGGTATCTGCGCTGTCCGCGGCTGTTCCGGCTGGACCAGGACCAGGGCAAGGCTCCGTTCCAGCAGTTCCTCCGTATGGACGAAAAGATCACGGATCTGGCAATGGAAAAGCTCGGTGTTGCGGAGTGCTTCATGGGTAAGCGGGGCGATCAGCCCGCCAGAGCCCTGGAGGCGCTGGAACATGAGGAGTGGCTTGTCAAGGCCAGATTCGAGCATCGTGGACTGCGCATCAAGGTACCGTTCCTGCACCGCAGTGCATCCGGCTGGGATGTTTACTTTCTGCTGGTCGGACTGGTGCCCCGGACGCTCAGTACAACGTTCTACACCGCGGTGCTCTGGGTGCTGGAAGGGTGCGGAATCACCATCAACAGCATCCGCATCATCCATCTGAACGGAGACTATATCCGCGGCAGGGAACTGGATACAGATGAACTGTTTGTGATCAGTGATTGTTTCTACAATGAAAAGAACCGGCCTGCCGGGGATATTGAAACAGTACTTAGGGAACGCCGCACGGACTATGGACCGGTTCTGGAGGAAATGGACAGGCTGGTGGAAAGCGGGATCCCGGAAGCTGTGCGCCGGGGAGCCTGCACAGGAAGGATCAAGTGCCGCTTCTTTGATGATTGCTTCGGCGAAGGCGCTCTGCCGGACAATTCCATTATTCACCTGACCGGAGCCCAGCACCGCTACCGGATGTTCGATGAGGGCAGAAAGTACCTCCGGGATGCGGATCCTCTGCAGATTGAAGGTACGGCGCAGCAGTACGCCGAGATTGCGGCGGACCGCTGCGGTGGTCTGTTTGCCGACCGGGAAGCACTGCGTACCTGGCTGGGTGATGTGCAGTATCCGCTGTCCTTCATCGATTTCGAATGGGAGCGCTTTGCGGTGCCTCCGTATGAGGGCATGCGTCCGTATGACGTACTGCTGTTCGAGTACGCACTGGATATCCTGCATGAAGACGGCAGGCAGGAGCACAAGGTCTTCCTGGATGTCCATGATGACCGGGAAGCACTGGTAAAGAGCCTGCTTGAGAATATACCGGAGACCGGAACCATCATTGCCTACAATGCCATCGGGGCAGAGATGATGCGCATAGAGGAGCTGGCGGTGCAGCTGCCGGCATACGCAGAGCGTCTGCGGGCACTGAACAGCCGGATGAAGGATCTTCAGCAGCCCTTCGAGAGCGGTCTGGTCTACGATGTCAGGATGCGCGGACAGTGGTCGCTGAAGACGATCATGTCCCTGATGGATGATCCGGGCTACAAGGATCTGGACATCCGTCATGGGATGGATGCGGTCTACCAGTGGCGGTATCTGGACCGCGGTACACCGGACATCGATACACAGAAGATCGTTGAGGAACTGAAGGCGTACTGCGGCATGGATTCCTATGCCATGACGGTGGTCTACCGCTGGCTGTGCACTTTGGCAGGGCTTTGAAGAGAGCCCTGTTTTTTACTGCAGCGGAGTGCTATAATACAGATAACGGGAAAGCAATGACGGATCATGGAGAGAATATCGCTGCCAAGCAGATGTTTTCTTCATAAATCCGTGATATAGATCAGGAGGTAATCATATGCGTTTTGAAATCATTGGCAGAAACATTACCGTCACCGACACAATGCGGGAAAAGATCGAGAAAAAGCTGAGCATTCTCGAGAAGTACCTGATCATTGACGGTGAAACCCACGCAAGGGTCGTGACCAAGGTTCATCCTACGAGCCAGAAGATCGAGGTGACGATTCCGACAAAAGTAGGTGTGCTGCGTACAGAGGTGGAGAACGATGATCTGTATGCAGCGATTGATCTCGCGGTCGACAAGCTGGAGGACCAGATCCGCCGGCAGAAGACCAGGCTGAGCCGCCGGCACCGGGATTCCCTTGCGGAAGCCTTCTACGCCGAACAGGAAGAGGAAGAGGAGGATATTCCGGTCAGAACAAAGACGATCATGGTCGATGAAATGGATCTGGATGAAGCGATCATGCAGATGGAACTGTCCGACCATGACTTCTATCTCTTCCGTGATGAGGAATCGGGAAGGATTTCGGTGGTCTACCGCCGCGGCAGAGCCGGATACGGACTGATCGAAACAGCTGAATAGAGCAACTGCCTGCATGGGCAGGCATCGGAAGGATCCGGTATACACCGGATCCTTTTTCATACTCTGACAAACCGTATCCGGCGTGTTACAGTGTAGATGAATACAGAGGTGGAATATGATCGTAAAAGCAATTATGGTACCGCATCCGCCGATTGCACTGCCGGAAGTAGGGCGTGGGGAAGAAGCAGGCATGCAGGCTACCCTGGATGCGTACGCTGAAACCGCAGAACAGATCGCGCAGGCAAAGCCGGATACGGTTATTGTACTGTCACCGCACGCTCTGATGTACCGGGACTGGTTCAATGTTTCCGGCGGGAAGGAAGCGTACGGTGACATGGGCGGCTTCGGTGCACCGGCTGTGGCGTTCGAGAAGGAGTACGATGAAGAATTCACCCATGCACTGAGTGAACGACTGTACGAAGCAGGCTTCCCCGGCGGGACGGAATACGACAGGGAGAAGAGGCTGGATCACGGTACGATGGTACCGCTGTACTTTCTGGACAAACAGTACCGGAACTACCGCCTGGTCAGGATCGGACTGAGCGGTCTGCCGCTGGCCATGCACTATGAGCTCGGCATGTACATCGCCGGGACTGCGGAAAAACTGGGCAGAAGGATTGCGGTCATCGGCAGCGGAGATCTTGCCCACTGCCAGAAGAAGGACGGTCCGTACGGCTACCGTCCGGAAGGACCGGCCTATGATGAACGGATCATGAAGACCATGGGCAGTGCGGATTTCGGAGAACTGTTCACCTATGCACCGGATTTTCTGGAAAAGGCAATGGAGTGCGGACACCGTTCTTTTGCCATCATGGCCGGCATACTGGATGGTCTGGCAGTGCAGGCGCAGGTCCTGTCCCATGAAGCGCCGTTCGGTGTCGGCTACGGCATTGTGTCCTACGATATCCTCGGCAAGGATGAGAACCGGCACTTCCTGGTACAGTATGAACAGAAGGAGAAGGAACGGATCCGCAGGATCAAGGAGAACGGGGATGCGTATGTCCGGCTGGCCTGCCGGGCTGTGGAGCACGCTGTATTGACCGGGCGCCCGCTGGCTCTGCCGGAAGGACTGCCGGAGGAAATGATGAAGAACAGAGCCGGAGCGTTCGTGTCCATCCATAAGCAGGGTGAACTGCGCGGCTGCATCGGAACGATCGCACCGGTGCAGAACAGCCTTGCGGAAGAAATCATCGAGAATGGTGCGAGTGCCTGCAGCAGGGATCCGCGCTTTGATCCGGTTACGGAAGAGGAACTGGACTGGCTGGAGATCAGCGTGGATGTGCTCGGTGAGCCGGAAGTGATCCAGGACGCATCACAGCTGGATGTCAGGAAGTACGGCGTCATCTGCACATGCAGAGGCAGGAAGGGACTGCTTCTGCCGGACCTCGACGGTGTGGATACGGTGGAGCAGCAGATTTCCATTGCCTGTTCCAAAGGGAGAATCGACCCGGAGGACGAAGATCTGGTGCTTGAACGCTTCGAGGTGGTGCGCCATGCCTGAGATCATCTGCGACATCTGTCCGCATCATTGCCGTCTGAAGGAAGGACAGACCGGTTTCTGCCATGCCAGAAGGAATATCGAAGGAAGGAATGCAGGCATCAACTACGGCCGGATCACTTCCATCAATGTGGACCCGATCGAGAAGAAGCCATTGGTCGGCTTCTGCCCGGGCTCGTGGATCCTTTCCGTCGGCAGCTTCGGCTGCAGCATGGCCTGCTCGTTCTGCCAGAACCATGAGATTTCCATGCACGGGGAGGAAACCATTTCCTATCATGTATCCCCTGAGGATCTGGTGGAGCTCTCCCTGAAGCACCCTGAAAGCATCGGGATTGCGTTCACCTACAATGAACCGCTCATCGGCTGGGAATTCGTACGGGACACAGCAAAACTGCTCAAGCAGAACGGTCAGAAGAGTGTGCTCGTGACCAACGGGTGCGTGGAGGAACACATTCTCAAGGAGCTTCTGCCGTATATAGACGCAATGAACATTGATCTGAAGGGCGATGAAGCGTACTACAGGGAACTTGGCGGAGACTATGAAACGGTGAAGAATACGATCCGGCTGGCTTCCTCGGCCTGCTACATTGAGGTTACCGTACTGCTCGTGCCCGGCAAGAATGACAATGAAGCATTCATCCGCAGGGAAGCAGACTGGCTGGCACAGCTGGATCCTGTACCTGTACTGCACCTCAGCCGCTATTTCCCGGCATACCGCTGCACCATTCCGCCGACGGATGTCAGCGTCATGAAGCAGCTGAAGCGCATAGCAGAGGAATACCTGCCGGATGTGCGGCTGGGCAACGTCTGGGAATAAAAAAGCCTGCACAGCAGGCGTGGAAGGATCCCGCAGGGATCCTTTTTTCTATCTCATCAGTGTCAGCTGAAGCAGGAAGTAGATGATCGTCATCGCGCTCAGACCCGGCATGAAGGAATTGCTCTGGTTGTAGAGGTAGGAAAGGATCCATACCAGTACGACGTTGTACAGCAGTGTCGGCAGCAGTACAGAGAGCTGCGGCAGGAAGATCAGAGTGTAGACCGTACCGAACAGAATGCCGGACAGCAGGATGATCTGCAGTTCATTGGAACGCACCTTCAGATGATCCGTCAGGCATTTGAAGCCGATGTTCACGATGCTGCTCTGCAGGAAACTGTAGGCAGCCAGAATGGCCGGCAGGGCGAACAGATCTTCCTTCATGACAGCTCTGTCAGGAAGGGGAATACTGCCGTGGATCCACCGGATGTTGATCATCATCCAGCCGCCGATCAGGAACAGACCGAGCGCTCCGTAGATCAGGAAATCACCCTTGTTGGCCTTCGCACGGTTGTAGTGGATGCCGAACAGGTTCCAGTCATACATGATGAGCAGGCCGCCCATGACATTGAGAGCGAACATCCAGGCTATGGTCGTGTTCTGGATCAGATGCTCGATCACCATCGCCAGCGGACGCAGAAGAAAAATCATCAGCATCGACAGGATGATTCTTTTGTTTGACAGCCTTGAAATGTAATACTGTGTCACTTTTTCTCCTGAAAGAGGGGTCTTTCCGTTCTTTCTGCAAATATCATAAGTGAAGGAACAATTCATTGCAAACTTTTAGATATCAATTTCTACGGAAAGATTGCGCGTGTTCAGGAACGGTATTCTTCGGTTTTTGAATTGTCCGCACAACAAAGAGGAGGAGAATAACATGAAAGCTTACGAAGCCTGCAAGGACGATCCCGCTGCCGCAGCGGCACTGGTGAATGCCGGAGGAGAGACATACCGTTCCGTGAAGACGCAGACACAGATCTATGAAGAAATGGGGACCATTGACCGCAACCGCCAGGACTATGAGGACAAGAAGGAATTCCTGAAGAAGATGGAGAAGAGCCTGTCCTACTGTTCACCGGACGCACAGATCATTCTGAAGAATGAAGTGTTCCGAAAGCCGGAGCCGAAGTGGTACCGGCGCTACTACACAACCACGACATACTACCGTCACAGGCATACAGCGTACCTGGAATTCCTGCGTTGTTTAGACATCTGAAAGATGGTAAACTGAACCAAGGAAAGAACTCCCGGTATAGGACCTATACAGGATCAAGGTAGAAGTTATGTTGAAAGGAATACCCGCATCACAGGGCATAGCGGTCGGGAAGGTCAGAAAGATCGAGCCTCCCGTTCTGCGCATCATCAGAACAACGGCTGACCCCGATACAGAACTGCAGCGTTTCCGGAAGGCTTCCGGTGAAACGGTCAACGATATAGAGAAGATCCGCCGTCTGGCATCCGACAGGCTTTCACCGAAGGAACTGGCGATTTTCGAAATGCATCTGCTGCTGATCAGGGATGCATCATTTGTCAACGGCGTGGAAGATATTATCCGCAATGAGCATATCAATGCAGAAGCTGCTGTTCAGGAAGTATCCGGAAGGATGATCCATGAGTTCGAAACCATGGATGATACGTATTTCCAGGAAAGGGCTGCCGATGTAAAGGATGTAACATTCCGCCTGCTCTGCCATCTGGCGGACAGAGCGCTGCCCGATGTGAAGCTGATCGATGAACCGGTGATTATCGTCGCCAAGGACCTGAGCCCTTCGGACACAGGTTCCCTGGACCGCCGCTTTGTGCTCGGTTTTGCTACAGAGCTCGGCGGCCGGACGAGTCATACAGCAATCATGGCGAGGTCAATGGAGATTCCTGCGCTGGTCGGTGTGAAGGACCTGATGAATACTGTCCAGGATGGTGATCAGGTCATTCTCGATGCGGTTACAGGTACATTGATCGCGGATCCTTCGGCGGAGCAGAGTGCTGCCTACAGCGTCTACGCTGATGCCTGGCGGGGAGAAAGGGAATCCCTGAAGGTGCTGAAACAGGAAGAAAGCATCACCAGAGACGGGCATCATGTGGAGATCTGCGGCAACATCGGTTCTCCGGACGATACCGGAAGCATTATAGCGAACGGAGCAGACGGTATAGGACTGTTCCGTTCGGAATTCCTCTACATGCGCAATGAAACCGGATTCCCCGATGAAAACACGCAGTATGAAGCCTACCGCTCTGTACTCGAGAGGATGGGGGACCGGCGCGTTGTGATCCGTACGCTGGACATCGGCGGCGACAAGCAGCTGGCCTATCACAGCTTTGAACGGGAAATGAATCCGTTCCTCGGAGCCCGTGCCATGCGTTTCTGCTTGGCGCACGAAGATGTGCTGCGTACTCAGTTCCGTGCCCTGATCCGTGCTTCTGCGCACGGAAAGCTGGCTGTGCTCTTCCCGATGATTGCCACGACGACGGAATTCCGCCGGGCGAAGGAGATCTGGCTGGAAGAGCGTGAAAAACTGAAGCAGGCAGAGATTCCGATGGCGGATTCTACAGAGATCGGTGTCATGATCGAAATACCCGCAGCGGCTGTCATTGCGGACCAGCTGGCACAGGAAGCGGATTTCTTCTCCATTGGTACGAACGACCTGATCCAGTATGTTATGGCTGCGGACCGGACGAACGATAAGGTTGCCTATCTGTATGAACCTTTCAATCCGGCCGTACTCCGGATGATCCGTATGACGATCGAAGGTGCGCACAAGCACGGACGCAGATGCGCCATGTGCGGTGAAATGGCCAGTGATGAACTGGCAATCCCCGTCCTGCTGGGAATGGGGCTCGATGAATTCTCCATGAGTGCCGGATCCGTTCTCCAGGCAAGGAAGCAGATCCGTTCCCTGGACTACAGTGAAACGGTCCCGCTTGCGCGGAAGGTCATGGAGCTCAGTTCGCAGGAAGAAGTCATAGCCTGCATCAAGGAATATATGCTGAAATGAAGAAGATACTGTTTATTTCCAGTACTGGCGGCCATCTGACGGAGCTTCTGCAGCTGAAGGAAATGTTCAGCAGCTGTGATTTCCATATCATCACGGAAAGAACGGAAGCGAACCTGTGGCTCGAGGATACCTACGGAAAGGACAGGGTGGACTGGCTGGTCTACGGCACCAAGTCCCATCTGTTCACCTATCTTTTCAAGTTTGCCTGGAACTGTCTGAAATCACTGTATCTTTACTGGAAGATCAGGCCGGAGTACGTGGTCACAACGGGCACGCATACAGCGGTGCCGATGTGCCGCATCGTACACCGGCACGGGGGAAAGGTCATCTGGATCGAGACGTTTGCCAATGCTACGACACCGACCAAAGCCGGAAAGATGATCTATCCCATTGCCGATCTGTTCCTGGTGCAGTGGGAGAGCATGAAGCAGGTCTATCCTGAAGCACAGTACAGGGGGTGGCTGTTCTGATGATCTTCGTAACGCTGGGAACCAATGATAAGAGCTTTGTACGTCTCCTGGAAGCAGTGGACCGCCTGCTGGAAGCGGGCAGGATCCGGGACCGGGTGGTCGTACAGTCCGGGTTCACAAAGTATGAAAGCAGCCGGATGGAGGTCTTCTCCAGTGTACCGGCGGAGCAGTTCGGACAGTTGATGGACGAAGCGGACATGATCATTACCCATGGTGGTGCAGGTACGATCATGACAGCTCTGAAGAAGGGGAAGAAGATCCTCGGCTGCGCCAGACTGGCCCGCTACCATGAACACGTCAATGACCACCAGATCCAGCTGCTGAGCGCCTTCGAAGACATGGGCTATCTGCTCTACGTCAAGGATCTGGATGAACTCGGGGACTACATAGAAAAAGCGGCGGATTTCACCCCGGCCGCCTTTGTATCGAATACACAGGCATTCGTTGCCTGGCTCCAGAACTGGATTGAAGAGAACTGAACGGTTCTCTTTTTCAATTGCGGGACGGAACGTAGAATTCCTGCAGATCATCCAGCCGCAGTATACCCATCGTTCTTCCGAAGACACAGCCGCAGTCAATGTGCAGCGATCTGCTCGCATCGCGCCGGATGATCCTGCCTTCATATTCATCGCCGTAGAGGAAGGTAGGCATATGCCCGGTAACGAGCCATCTGTCCGGCCAGGGATTGTCATCCAGCCCGATCCGGCTCCACATGAGCTCTTCCGGCGGTATTTCCGCCGGCTGTACACCACGGCAGCAATGCTTATCCGTACCGGCATGGCAGAGAAGGTATTTCCGTCCGCCGGCCTGCAGCTCTTTGTAGTAGACCCGGTTGCTGAGGAAGGCGTAAATGTCATAGCACTCCGGCAGCGTCAGTTCAAGGAACCGGTCCATCGTGGTCAGACCGCCGTTCAGATGCACCCAGCGGAACAGATCGTCATCCATCTGCAGATACCCCGGTGTCTGTATTTCCCTGATCAGGTCGGGGATGCGGCGGAAGAACATATCATCATGGTTTCCGTACAGAAAGTGCATCCGTGGATCATCCATGATCATCCGCAGCACACCGATCGGATCCGGTCCACGGTCCACGGCATCCCCGATGACATACAGCTCATCATATTGAGAAAACGATACAGCATTGAGCAGTTCCTTGAACTCTGCACTGCATCCGTGGATATCGCTGATTGCATAGACCGCCATTGACAAAACTCCGTTTCTGCGCAGGCACTTTATTTTACAGGGCCGCTTTGATATAATACCGTAGTAATTCAAAAGGTGGTAGATCATTTATGGGAAGAGCACATGAAGTACGTGCCGCGTCCATGGCAAAGACAGCGGCCAAGAAATCCAAGCTATACTCTCGGTTCGGCAAAGAACTTTACATTGCGGCAAAGTCCGGTGTGCCTGACCCCGATATGAACCTGGCACTGCGGCGCAAAATCCAGGAAGCGAAGTCCAACCAGGTGCCTGCGGATGTCATCAAGAGAGCAATCGACAAAGCAAAGGGCGGCAGTGATGAGAACTACATCGAATGCCGGTATGAGGGATTCGGACCGGGTGCCAGCACGGTCATCGTAGACTGCCTGACAGAGAATACGAACCGGGCGCTGACGGATGTCAAGACCGCCTTCAACAAGTGCAAAGGCGCAAAGATGGCGAACTCCGGCGCGGTATCGTTCAACTATGAGCATGTCGGACTGTTCGTGTTCCCGTTCGAGGACGAGGAAGCGATGCTGGACACGCTGATGGAAGCGGATGTCGATGTACAGGACATCACGGTGGAAGACGGCGAGATGACCGTCAAGACAACGTTCCAGGACTTCGGCAAGGCGCAGGAAGCGATCGAATCGGCGATCGACGGTGTTGAGTTCGAGGTCTGCGAAGTCACGATGCTGCCGAATGAGTATGTCACACTGGATACGGACGAGGAAAAGGAAGCGTTCGAGAAGCTGATGAACATGCTCAACGATGTAGACGATGTAAACAAGGTCTACACGAACGTAACAGACTGAAACAAAGAAGAGACCGTTCAGGTCTCTTTCATTATGTACTCCAGCAGGGCACTGCAGCCCTGTACCAGATCCCGGTAGGTCTTTTCGAAGTCCCTTGTGTACCAAGGATCCGCAACATCCCGTGGGTGCGCGGTGTAGTCCAGCAGAAGGGAGATCTTCCTGCTGCGCGGGAACATGCGCTGCAGGCTGTACCGGTTTTCATCATCCATGCCGATGATGAGATCATAGCGGCCTTCCTCAGCAGCCGTGATGCGGTGCGCATGGTGGGTGCCGAAGGGGATGCCGTGCTTCTGCAGCGTGCGCTTCGCGGGCGGATAGATATCATTGCCGGTTTCTTCATAGGTGGTGGCGGCAGAAGAGACTTCAAAGAGATCTTCCTGTCCTTTTTTCCTTACCATGTCCTTGAAGATGTATTCCGCCATGACGGAACGGCAGATATTGCCGTGGCAGACGAATAGAATCTTTATCATTCTGACTTCCTTTTTTATCCGGGGTTGTTCTGATGGATTCAAGGATAACCCTGTGCAGGTGCTGCCGGCAGCCGTTTACCGGGATGCGATCTGTTCAAGGAATTCCTTCGCTTCTTCAGCGCCTCTGCAGGATCTGAAGCTTTCAGATACTTTCATGGCACCTTCTTTATAGTGCGGATCTTCCAGGGCT
>JAEEYJ010000026.1 GCA_016291725.1 Solobacterium sp. | reverse complement strand
CAGATCACGGTCGGCGATTGTTCCCCGGGCCATAGCAATGATATCGGCTTTTCCATCCGCGATTGCCTGCTCCATCAGCTCCGGCCGCTGATAGCCGCCCAGCGTGAGTACAGGGATCCGGATGTCCGGACAGGCTTTGACTGCAGCCGCAAGGTAGGTATTGTGCCCGCTCTCCAGGAAGATAGTAGGGTGGGTGATATGGTCGGTATGATTGGCAAAGGAACCGGCGGATACATGTGCAATATCAATATATTCCTGCAGTACCTTGAGTGCTTCAATGCATTCTTCGATGCGGAAACTGTCTTCCCCGCCGATCTCATCACCGGAAATCCGGTATTCAATGATCAGACCGTTTCCGCATTTCTCCCGGATCTTCCTAAGAATCATCAGTGGAAAGCGCAGCCGGTTCTCCAGACTGCCGCCGAATTCATCCTGGCGGTGATTCCACTGGCGGGAGAGGAACTGGAACAACGGCAGGCCGTGCCCGCCGTGTACCAGAACCATGTCAAAGCCGCATTCCATTGCGTTCTTCGCCGCTTCTGCATAGTTGTCCGCGATCTTCTCCAGATGCGTACGCTCCAGCCGGTACCGGACAGTACCGTTTTCACCGGTCTCTCCGTTAACGGTGTAATTGTGAAGCACACCGTCCTCATCCGGAAACATGTATCCGAAAGCCAGCAGTTCCATGGACGCTCTGGCACCGTAGAAGTGGATGGCATCCGTCAGCCTGAGGAACGCAGGATGCGTTTCCGGCTTCAGCACATTGTCGTTGGAATGCACCGGATCTTCACCGCGGTAGAGGTCCATGTTTGTCGCTGAGAAGGTAATGACAGCGGAGCCACCGCGGGCTTTTTCAGCATAGTAGGCGATCACATGATCATTCGGACGGTCTTCACCCAGAGACAGCAGATGGACACCGGCCGGTGCTGCCCAGATCCGGTTGCGGAAGGTGATTCCCTTGATGGTGATCGGAGAAAACAGATTCGGATACTTGGTTGTATACATAGTACTGGTCTCCTTGTTTTCTACATTATATATGCATCATCGGGTCTGTTGATAAGAAAACCAAGGTTTGATAGAATCGCATTGTATGACGCAGAAAACGGCATTTGAAAGCAGAACGTCCCTGATCCTGTACTTCCTGGAAGGCTCCAAGAAGTATTTTGCCATGGGGATCCTGATGACCTCCCTGGTCTCTCTGGTGGACTTCATCAACCCCAAGATCATCAGCTATACCGTGGACACCGTCCTCGGTACAGAGCCTTCCTCCCTGCCTGATCGTATCAACGCATGGCTGGAAGGATACGGCGGACCGGCGTTCCTGCGCACGCATCTGCTGTATATTGCTGCGGCTGTTGTCCTGCTCGGACTGACCGGCGCACTGTTCCGCTTCGGTTCGCAGCTCTTCAACGTTACGGGTGCGGAGAAGCTGGTGAAGCGGATGCGTGATGCTTTGTTCGGGCATCTTCTGTATCTGCCTTACGCCTGGTACGCAGAGAACCATACCGGAGACATCATCCAGAGAAGTACATCGGACGTAGAGACCGTGAAGATGTTCCTGTCGGAACAGCTCACATCCCTGTTCAGGACCGTACTGATGCTGGTGCTGGCTGTCGGATTCATGCTGAGCATCAACGTTTCGCTGACAATTGTTTCCTGTGCGTTCATACCGATCATCGTCGGCTACAGCTTCTTTTTCCACAGGCATATCGGTTCTACGTTTGAAGTGGCGGATGAAGAGGAAGCCCGGCTGTCCTCCATCACGCAGGAGAACCTGACCGGTGTACGTGTGGTGCGCGCATTCGGCAGGGAGAAGGAAGAATCCATCCGCTTCCGTGCCCAGAACGATAAATATACAGAGATGTGGATCCGTCTCATGAAGCTGCTGTCCGCCTTCTGGTGCACCGGCGATTTCTTCATGAACATGCAGCTGCTGAGCGTGCTGGCGCTCGGCTCCTGGCTGTGCGCCGCTGACCGTCTGACCATAGGCAATTTCATCGCTTTCCTGGCCTACAACAGCATGCTGATCTGGCCGGTGCGTTCCCTGGGCAGAGTCATCTCCGGCCTGTCCAGAGCAGGGGTCTCCATCGACAGGATCCGCTTCATCATGAATGCTCCGGTGGAAGAAGATGCCCCGGATGCCCTGGAGGACGTCCCGGCAGGAGATATCGTCTTCGACCATGTCTCTTTCCGTTACCGGGAAGACGGTCCGTGGATTCTGGAGGATATCAGCCTGACCATCAAGGAAGGGTCCACCGTAGGCATCCTCGGCGCTACCGGATACGGCAAGACCACCCTGGCTGCTCTGATCGACCGGATGTATGAACTGCCGCCGGAGAACGGTACCATTACCATCGGCGGTACGGATATCCGTGACTTCAAGCGCAGCAGCCTGCGCAGGGCGGTCGGCTTTGTGCTGCAGGAACCGTATCTCTTTTCCCGTACACTGAAGGAGAATCTGCTGATCGCTGCGGATGATCCGGATGAATCCAGCCTGGCAGAGTGTGTCTCAACGGCAGCGCTGGAAGAGACCATCCAGGACTTCCCGGAAGGCTACGGAACCTTTGTCGGCGAACGCGGTGTAACGCTGTCCGGCGGACAGAAACAGCGTACAGCGATTGCCCAGACACTGATGAAGCACTCTCCGGTCGTGATCTTCGATGATGCTCTGTCGGCAGTGGATGCCGCAACGGACGCGAAGATCCGTGCTGCACTGAAGAAGAATCTGAACAATACAACGAAGATCTTCATTTCCCACCGTCTGACCACGCTGATGGATGCAGACGAGATCTTTGTCATACAGCAGGGGAGGATTGCCGAGCACGGCAGTCATGAACAGCTGCTGCAGCAGGACGGCATCTACCGCAGGATCTACAGCCTGCAGAGTGCCCAGGAGGCCGAATGGTGAGCGGGAAAAGCGATTATGATGTAAAGCTGCCGTTCTTCGGTCTGCCGAAGCTGTGGCCGTATGTGAGAGGATACCGGGGATGGATCCTGTTCAATGTAGTCTGTGCAACACTGGCCAGCCTCATTGACTCGGTCTATCCACTGTTCAACCGCTATGCCATCAACCACTTTGCAGCGCTGCATACAACGGATACACTGCCGCAGTTCATCGCCCTGTTTGTAGCGATCGTGCTGATCCAGATCATCCTGAACTTCGTCAGTACCTACTTCTGCGGCAAGGTGGAGATGGAAGTGGACCGGGATCTGCGGAATCTTTCCTTTGAGCATCTGCAGCGGATGTCCTTTTCCTACTACAACCAGAACAATGTCGGCTACATTCATGCCCGTGTCATCAGCGATACCGGCAAGATCGGCGAGATGATCGCCTGGCGTATGCTGGATACGGTCTGGATGGGTTCCTACCTGTTCTTCATCATCGTGGTCATGCTGAGGATTGATCTGCAGCTGGCGCTGTATGTACTGACCGTGGTTCCTGCCGCCGTCCTGCTCATTACCCTGTTCCAGCGCAGGCTGGTTGTGCTCAACCGGCGGATCCGGGAGATCAACGGCCGGATTACCGGAAACTTCAATGAAGGCATCACCGGCGCAAGATCCATCAAAGCGCTGGTGATCGAGGACAGGATCAACGACGGGTTTACAGCAGAGACCGCCAATATGGAGCGGACCTCCGTACGCACTGCCCGTATCTCGGCACTGTTCACTGCTGCAGTGACAACGATGAGTTCGCTCACCCTCGCCATTGTTATGTACAAGGGCGGCTGGATGAGCCTGGAGGGCATCATGGAGATCGGTACACTGTCCGTATTCATGAACTATGCCATCAATATGATCCAGCCCATCCAGGGCCTGGTGATGACCATCTCTGCCATGATCGGCATCCAGGTCAATATCGAGCGCTTCACCCGCCTGGTGGAAACAGAGCCGGGTGTCACCGATACACCGGAAGTCACTGAGAAGTACGGGGATATCTTCCATGCCAGAACAGAGAACTGGGAAGAGCTGAAAGGGGATATTGTCTTCGATGATGTTACCTTCCAGTATCCTGACGGTACAGAACCGGTGCTGGAGCACTTCAGCCTGAATGTCCCGTACGGTACCAATGTGGCTATTGTCGGCGAAACCGGTGCCGGAAAGAGTACACTGGTCAATCTGGTATGCCGGTTCTATGAACCCACGGAAGGAAGAATCCTGCTGGACGGCAGAGATCTCAGAGAACGGTCGCAGCTCTGGCTGCACCGGAACATCGGCTACGTCCTGCAGACACCCCACCTGTTCTCCGGAACGGTACGGGACAACCTCCGCTACGGCAGCCCGGACGCCACTGATGAAGAAATACGGGAAGCCCTTCGTCTGGTATCAGCGGAAGAAGTGCTGGCCAAGATGCCGGAAGGACTGGACAGTGAAGTCGGTGAAGACGGCGGACTGCTGTCCACCGGAGAAAAGCAGCTGTTTTCCTTTGCCAGAGCGATTCTGGCAGATCCTAGGATTCTGATCCTGGATGAAGCGACAGCGTCAGTGGATACCCTGACGGAGAAGAAGATCCAGAATGCCATCGATCAGGTAATCCAGGGAAGAACCTCCTTTGTCATCGCCCACCGCCTGTCTACGATCGTGAACGCGGATGTCATCCTGCTCGTCCATGACGGCAAGATCATGGAACAGGGAAAGCATGCGGATCTGATGCGCAGAAAAGGCATGTACTACGCACTGTATATGCGGCAGTACGAGGACATGCTTGTGGATGAAGTAAAATAAAACAGCCCTGAGGCTGTTTTTCATTGTTTCCGCCTGCGGTATTCCAGCCAGCTGTACAGCGCACCGATCTGGTTGGCTTCCGAGCCGTAGCGGCATTTGACGATTTCCGCCCGCGGTGTATTGTCCAGCGGGAACGCGGAATCGTAGTGAATATCATGATAGGCTTTCCGGATGGTTTCCACCAGAGCAGGGTGATTGGAGATCCCGCCGCCGATGGCAATGCGCTCTGCATCCAGCAGCATCGTGAGGTTATACAGCTGGACCGCAACATAGCGCGCGAATGTCTCCAGTGCCTGTACAGCGTCCGGATCTCCTTCATCATAGGCGCGGAAGAAATCCCTGCCGCTCAGCTCCTGTTCTTCCGGTATTTTCTTCCGGGTGCGGTAAAGCCCGAGCAGTCCGGTGGTGGAGCAGCGGAAGCCCATCATGGCACCGAGCTGGCCCCACTCTGTATCGTTGACATTCAGATAGCTGTATTCCCCGGCAGAAAAATCCCTGCCCTTGAACAGTTTCCCGTTCAGCACCAGACCGCCGGCAACCCCGGTGCCGATGATGAATACAGCACCGTTCTCAATGCCCTGCAGAGCACCGCTTTCCATCTCCGCCCAGGCTGCCGCCTTGCCGTCATTCTCCAGATGAACGGGTATGCCGCAGAGCTCTTCAATCTGCGCAGCGACAGGCTGTCCGGCATTGAACTGCAGGGCACCGCCGGTAATCATGTACCCACGGTCACTGTCGGTAAGTCCCGGCAGGCTGATCGGCATGGCCGTGCAGTCCTTGCCGTATTCCCGGTACAAACGGTCGATCTCATGGAGAAACGCTTCCCGGGATTCCCGGGGTGTAGGGACCGAGCCGGATTCATAGACGTTCGCCTGCTCATCCATTACAGAGTATTTGATGGCGGTTCCACCGATATCCAGTACGAAACAACGGTTCATAGTGTGCCTCCTTGCAGTTTACAGATCAGTGCAGTACAGACCATACCGAACTGATGATAAAGACAATGATGAGAATAATGACACTGGGGGATGTCACCAGCAGCTTCCACAGAGTACTCTCCGTCGCTCCGTAGCGGACAATGTTCCTGCCGCGCATCCGGAAGATGTACAGCGCTGCTGTGACATAGACGATGACCAGGAAGATCATCACAGCGATCCACGCCCGTTCCGGCACTATGAAGAGCAGCCACAGGAACAGGTTCAAGGCAATGCTGATGCGGATGGAAGGAAGGATGGAGTGGGAATACAGTGTGACCGTGGACAGATACCAGCCCAGAAAAAACATGGCTGCGAAGCCGGGCAGATCCGGCTGGCAGAGCGCGAAGAGGAAAGCAGAACCCAGTACACCGAAATAGCGGCCGTAGTGGCCGAGATGGCGCTGGATGATTCCCCGGAAGATGATTTCGTGGAACACCGGCCTCAGCAATACAAACAGAACCGCGTACAGAACATTGTTGATGATGTAGGTCCGGCTGACGAACTGGCCGATCCAGGCGTATTCCAGCGTACTGCGCTCTGAAAAGAGGGAGACCAGCTGGGAAAGGGACGCGCTCAGGAAGCGCAGGGCAATGCCGATGCAGATCAGGGACAATGTCTGTCCCAGACTGTGGTGCGGACTGCGCAGATAGTCTGCCAGATTGAGCTTCAGTGCGAACGAAGCAATTATGAAAGGAATACAGACAACAGCT
>JAEEYJ010000002.1 GCA_016291725.1 Solobacterium sp. | reverse complement strand
TACAATTCTCCTGCAGAAGTAGTGCAGGCTGTTCCGTACATGAAGAAAACCCATGATCTGATTCATGGGTTTTTTCCGTTTCCTGCTGGATGATGATCAGCCGATGATCTGGATATCCTTCGGGAACCGGTTCAGCACTTCACAGCCTTCTTCGGTCACAATGACCAGGTCCTCGATCCGGACGCCGGCTTCATCCGCTTTGTAGATGCCCGGTTCGATCGAGAAGATATTGCCTGCCTCCGTCAGGGTCATATTGTTTTCAGCGACATCGCCGGCTTCATGGTCCTCCAGACCGATGAAATGTCCCAGACGATGGGTGAAGTATTCTCCGTAGCCTTCTGCACGGATGACATCCCTGGCTGTCTTGTCAATGGAGTGCAGGGTGATGCCGGCTTTGACCATGGCTTCTGCGTCTTCGTTCGCTTTGCGTACGATGTTGTAGATCTTCTTCTGGACAGAAGACGGCTCCTTCTTGAAGAAGAAGACTCTGGTCATATCCGAGCAGTATCCATGGTACATGCAGCCAACGTCGAAGAGAACAGTATCCCCTTCCTTGACAACCGTATCATCCGGCATATGATGCGGATCGGCTGCGTTGGCACCGAAGGCGACGATGGACGGGAAGGAGAATGCTTCCGCACCGAGCGATTTGTAGATATCCAGGGTCTGTGCAGCGACTTCCCTTTCTGTAACACCTTCATGGACCAGCCCTTTGAACTGCTCCATAGCCATGTCGTTGATCTTCGAAGAAATCCTCATGAGTTCCTTCTCTTCTTCATCCTTGACTGCACGGGTACGGTCTACACCCGGTGATCCGTTTTCGATCCTCACAGCGACACCTCTGTCGATCATGGGCAGCAGGAACTTCGCTGTCAGGATCTTGTCTACGCCCAGCTTTTTCCGCGGGTCTACGACACTCTGGATGAACGGAATGATATCATCCGTATCTTTGTGCAGCAGTTTCCGGACGCCAAGGTCTTCATCAAACTGGAACAATGCATTCAGCAGAAGCACCGGTTCACGGTCCTTCGCAATATACAGTCCCAGGAAACGCTCCCCGGCATAGAAGCGTCTGCCGGTCAGCCATTTGATGGCCAGGGGGTCACTGATGATCATCTGATCCAGGCCGGTCTGATTGAGATTCGTCAATACTCTGTCCAGGCGGTTGCGGTCCAACATATCATTATCCTTCTTTCTATCTTACTTCCTGAAAACAGCACGGGTGAGGACAGCCAGCAATGCACCGAGGCCGATGCTGATCAGCCCGTAGCGCGGCTGGAAAAAGATGACGCATACTGCCATGCCCACTGCACCGATTGCCAGGCACCAGGCACTGATCACCCGACCGTTCATATCAGCCTAAATCCTCTCCGTTGGTGGCGATAACGTTTCTGTACCAGAAGAAGCTGTCCTTGCGGCTTCTTGCGTAAGTGCCCTTTCCTTCGTCATCTATATCTACATAGATGAAGCCGTAGCGCTTGCGCAGCTCTCCGGTACCGGCGGAAACCAGATCAATGCATCCCCACGTTGTATAGCCGATGCAGTCCACACCGTTGTCGATTGCCTTCTTCATGGCCGCAATATGCTTGCGGTAGTAATCAATGCGGTAGTCATCGTGGATGGATCCGTCCTCTTCGACTGTATCATAGGCACCGAGTCCGTTTTCCACCACCATGACAGGAATCTGGTAGCGGTCATAGATCATCTCCAGATAGTACTGCAGACCGTCCGGATCAAGCGCCCATCCCCAATCACTGTAGGTCAGATATTCATTGCGGGCACCGGCAGAGAAGTTGCCTGATACCATATCCTTTACCTTATGGGTTGTGACCAGGGAAGACATATAGTACGAGAACGTGTACATATCCACTGTACCGTTCATGAGGTCCACCAGATCTTCTTCCGTGATATCCAGCTCTACATTGTGTTCCTTCCACAGACGTTCTGCATAGGTCGGATAGGCTCCGAAGCACTGCACATCACCGCAGTAGAAGATGTTCTTCTCCCAGGTGTAGCGGTTGGCCAGGATGTCCTTCGGATCACAGGTAGCGGGATAGTTCGTAATGCCGCAGATCATACAGCCGATCATATTCTCCGGGTCTATGGCATGACCGATCTGGACAGCCTTGGCGCTGGCAACGAACTGGTAGTGCAGCTGCTGGTAGGCAGCGGTATAGCCTGCATCGCTGCGGTCCTGCTTGGGTCCGAAGAACATGATGGTATTGTTGATTTCATTGAATGTCAGCCAGTACCTGACCAGTCCTTTGTACTCTGTGAAGCAGGTGGTCGCAAAGCGGACATAGAAATCTATCAGCTGGCGGTTGTTCCAGCCGCCGTAGTGCTCTTCCAGATACAGCGGGGTATCGAAGTGCCAGATGGTTACCAAAGGTTCAATATTGTACTTCCGGAGCTCTTCGAACACTTTCCGGTAGTGCTCTACACCTTCCTTGTTGGGTTCCTTCTCATCCCCTCTCGGGAACAGTCTGGACCAGGAGATGGACATCCGGTAGGTACGGAAGCCCATTTCAGCGAACAGAGCGATGTCCTCTGCGTAGCGGTGATATTCATCCACACCGTTGTGGTTGGGATAGTAGTATTCATCCAGCACAGCGTAGCGGGCGCCTTCCGGAAGCTTCTCGCCCCGCGTGAGGGTAATGTGCCTGCCATCCTTGTCAATGGCAGTGATCAGGCGCGGCGCATCAACCGTACCGCCCGTCGTAACATCGGTCAGAGCAGGTCCCCTACCGTCCACATTCCAGGCACCTTCCACCTGGTTGGCAGCGGTCGCACCGCCCCATAGAAAATCAACAGGAAAACTCATGATCCATTCCTCTCTTTTTCTCTATTCTATCATGAACCCTGCTCTTCATCACCGGGAGACTCTTGACGCTTGTTGTATAATAACAGCGTAATATGGAAAGGCGGAACATACGGACCATGACAAAAGTAAACGTGATTTCCGGATTCCTCGGAGCAGGAAAAACAACACTGATCCAGAAGCTGATCGAAGACGTTTTTGCCGGACAGAGAGTCGTTCTGGTAGAGAATGAGTTCGGTGAGATCGGCATCGACGGTGGATTCCTGCAGGAAGCCGGCATTGAGATCAATGAAATCAACAGTGGATGTATCTGCTGCACGCTGAAGGGAGACTTCGAAGCAGCGCTGCAGATGGTCCTCAATACCTATCATCCCGATCACATTCTGATTGAGCCTTCGGGTGTCGGAAAGCTTTCCGACATTCTGAAGATCATCAAGACAGTGGAAGGACTGGAACTGAACAGCTACAGCACGGTTGTCGACGCTGTCCGCTGCCGGATCTATCACAGGAACTTCCGCGAATTCTTTGATGATCAGATCGAAACAGCAGCCTGTGTCATTCTGTCCAGAACACAGAATGTGGACGCAAAGCGGCTGGAGGAAGATGTGGCGATCATCCGGGAACTGAATCCCGATGCGCGCATCATTACCACACCGTGGGATGAACTCAGCGGCAAGGCGATCTTTGAGGCGATGGAAGGCTCATCCGATGGATTCCCGGAAGATCTCGGCGAGTGGGAAGACGAGGATGTAGAGGAAGAAGAGCACGAGCATCATCACGAGCATGAGCACTGCGAGTGTGAACATGACCATGATCACTGTGAGTGCGAGCATCACCATGATCACGAGCACTGCGATCACGATCATGAACACTGTGAGTGTGAACACGATCATGACCATGATCACTGCGAGTGCGGACACCACCACGAACATGAGCACCATCACGAACATGAGCATCATGAACATCATCACCACGATGATGAGGCAGAAGCCAAGGCCAATGAAGGCCTCAGCGAAGGCAACCGGATCCATATCGGTGCGGATGATCACGGACATCATCACCACCATCACCATCATGGCCACGATGCGGATGAAGTCTTTGACGCCATCGGCATCGAAACCATCAACAAGTACTCGATGGAAGATCTGGAAGAAGCGCTCGATGGTCTGGGAGAGAACATCGTGCGTGCCAAGGGCATCGTACCGTCCGTGGACGGCGGCTGGATCTTCTTTGACTGGGTACCGGGTGATACGGATATCCGGGAAGGAAAGCCTGCCTATACCGGTCTGATTACGGTCATCGGTGAAAAGATCGACGTAGAGCAGCTCAAGACACTGTTCAGGGTGAAGTAAATGGCTGCGCCGGTTTATCTGTTTGCAGGATTCCTGGACAGCGGCAAGACGACCCTGATCATGGATACCCTCAATGACAAGGATTTCATGAAAGGTGTCGGGAGAACGCTGATCCTGTGCTTTGAACAGGGAGAGACGGAATACACCGAAGAGTTCCTGGACGAGCACAATGCGTTCATAGAGTTCTTCGAAGCCTCCACCCAGCTGACCAAGGAAAAAATGCAGGAACTGGATACGATCTATCATCCGGACCAGGTATTCATTGAATACAACGGCTCCGAGGTGATCAGCGAGACCATTCTGCGGGATATGCCGCCCTTCTGGCCGTTGGTGGAGATTCTGACGACCGTGGACGCGTCTACGTTTGCACAGTACATCCAGAACATGCGTTCCATCATGTTCGAACAGATCCGCTGGGCGGATGTAGTCATCTGCAACCGTTGTACACCGGATACATCGGCTTCCCTGCTGCGCGGCAATATCAAAGCCATGAACAAGGTAGCCCAGATCTTCTACGAAGGTGAGTTCGGTGCGCCGGTGGAGCTGAAAGGCGGACTGCTGCCGTTTGACAAGAAAGCGTCCGTCATTGACATCAATGATGATGACTACGGCCTGTGGTACATGGACGCCGGTGAGCATCCGGATGACTACGAGGAAAAGACTGTCATCGTCCGCGGTGCCTACGCAGAGAATCTGCCCGATGGATACAAACAGTCCTTCGTCCTCGGACGGCGGGCGATGGTATGCTGTGAAGCCGATACGTCACTCTGCGGCATCACGGTCACCGGCGTCAAGATCGAACAATTGACCAAAGGAAACTGGTATGAAGTGGAAGGCACCCTGCGCGGTGTACCGCTGGAGAACGGTGCGAAGACCCTTGTCCTCTATGCACAGAAGATCAAGAACTATCCTGCGCCGAGAGATCAGTACGTATACTTCTCATAAACAAAAAAAGGGCTGTATCAGCCCTTTTTTCTATTTCAGGAAATCCACTGCGTAGCGGACAAAGAATTCCGTAATCGGCAGGAATCCCCTCTCGTCGTAGAACAGCTTTGTATTGTGCAGTACATGCGCCGCTTCCGGACGATCGGAGGAAGCACCGAAGTTGAAGTAGCATCCGGGATAGGCCTGGGTGAAGTAGCCGAAGTCATCGGAACCCATACCCGGGAATTCCGGCTTTACGACCTTCAGACCCATTTCTTCCATCACCCGGTATACCTTTTCCGTGACCTCCGGTGTATTTTCCACCGGTACACAGCCGGCGATCATCTCGGTCTTCGCTTCCGCGCCGGACGCAGACGCGATCGCTTTGGCAATGGTGTCCATCTG
>JAEEYJ010000169.1 GCA_016291725.1 Solobacterium sp. | reverse complement strand
TCGCTTCTTCGGTTACTGCTGCGTACGCATCTCCCAGCAGGATGGTCGCGTCCAGACACATGACGGACACTTCCAGCGCTTCCTGCAGCGGAAGCACCAGGCCGTCCACAGCTGGATCGGGGGACAATATAGTATACATTCCGTCCGGGAGTTCCGTATCCTTTACCACTTTCCCAGGATCAATATACTTCTCTGCATTATGGCAGAAACGGCTCAGACCCCGGTACCGCTTCTTCGGATCCGTCAGTTCATGCAGGATCCTGTCCTTCCGCTCCTTCCGGATGTATTCTTCCGCAAAGCGGATCTCTGCTTCATACATATGTTCTTCTATTCAGGAACCTTTATGGCTCCGTGCTGCAGCCAGTTCCGGATCAGTTCGCCGATCTTCGGAGAATGAACGATGTAGCTGCCATGCCCTTCTCCCTTCAGGATCCGGCATACTGCACCTTCGATGCCGGAAGCGATCTGCAGGGTATGTGATTCGAGGATCAGATCCTTCTCTCCGGCGAGCACCAGTGTTCTGGCTTTGATGAGGGAAAGGTCCTCCTTGGTGATGTGCGGTTCTTCCAGCATCAGCCTGAACTTCGGGTCCTTCCGGAAGAAATACATTGTCCGCAGGAAAGCCCTCAGCCATCCTTTCGTGCCTTCGGGCGTCATATTCGCACCGCTTATGATCAGATCCGTAATGCGGTCGGAACGCATTGCGGCAAGCAGGCCGACAATCCCGCCGTCGCTGAATCCGTACAGGCAGACATCCCGCAGGTCCAGGGTTTCCATCAGAGCGATGACATCTTCGGCCATATCATCATAGTGCAGGTCATCACAGGCTTCGCTCTGTCCGTGCCCGCGGGTATCCAGCATAATGCAGGTATAGTCCTTCTCCAGTATTTCCGCTGCTTTGTCAAAGATGGTGTGGTCTTCCCCGTTCCCGTGCAGCATGATCAGGGGTCTGCCGTTGCCGATGCTTTCGACGTAGAGTGTTCTTCCGTTGATCTTCATATCTTCCGGCCTCCGTCTCCTATTCTACATGAATTCCTGTACAAAGCACCGGAGTATCCGCTCCGGTGCCCTGTGTTCTTTTATGCTGTATGTGCTTTATGCCTTGTATACCTGACGGCCGTCTACGTAGACTTCGCAGACTTTGATGTCCTTGATGGCATCCTGGGGGACATCGAAGGGATTCTCGTCCAGAATCACGAAGTCCGCCAGCATGCCTGCCTTGATCTGTCCCTTGCGGTTCTCTTCAAAGCTGGCTTCTGCGCTGCGGATGGTATAGCTGTCCAGTGCTTCCTGTACGGTGAATGCCTGATCCGGGAGATACGGTCCGCAGTGATCGTGCAGGGAGGTCCTGGTTACTGCGCACTGGATGCCGCCCAGGGCATAGGGAAGCTCTACCGGGCAGTCTGTGCCGTTGGATACCGATACACCCATGTCCATCAGGGTTTTCCAGCTGTAGCTGGAGGACGCCAGTTCCTTGCCGACCCGGGCCTCTACGATGTGGTTGTCATAGTCCAGGAAGATACTCTGGGCATAGACATGCATGTTCAGGTCAGCGATTCTCTTCAGCTGGTCCGGACGGCTGATCTGGCAGTGTACAACACCGTGCCTGTGATCCTCTCTCGGACAGGCCTTCAGGGCATTGTCCACGGCATCCAGAACCATATCCAGGCAGCCGTCGCCGATTGCGTGGATTGCGACATGCATGTTGTGCTCGTTGGCGTAGGCGACCATTGCGTTCATTTCTTCCTGGGTGAACAGGGCAAGGCCGGTAGCGTTGGGGTCATCTGCGTACGGACGTGTCAGGTAGGCTGTTCTTGCGCCGAGCGCACCGTCTCCCAGCATCTTCAGCGGTCCGATCTTGAAGAATTCACTGCCGACGCCGGTAACGTTGCCTGCTTCTACGAACTCCTTGAACTTTTCGAATCCGGTGAACCGGCTCTGTTCATAGACTCTGAGCGTCAGATCCCCTTCCGCTTCCACTTCCTTGAAGGCTTCCACGACCGTGCTCCAGTCTACACCGGGGAAGTTGTTCAGGTCATCGGACTGCACGGATGTTACACCGTAGGCGTTTGCAGCGCGGCAGGCAAGGCGGATGTAGTTCTTGATCTGCTCCTTGCCGATGGCAGGAATATGCCGGCTGACCAGCTGGATCGCTCCATCAAAGAACCGACCGTCCAGCTCCCCGTTCTCTACACCGATCCGTCCGCCCTGCGGCGCGACAGTCTCTGTTGTGATTCCGGCAATCTCCAGCGCTTTGGTATTGGCGACCATGGCATGGCCGCAGGCTCTGGTGATCATGATCGGGACTTCTGTGGACACCTGGTCAAGATCATAGCGGGTAGGCATCCGGTCTACATCGCTGAAATAATCCTGGTTCCAGCCGCGTCCCTGCAGCCAGTGGCCTTCGGCGACCGGATGGGCTTCGTAGAAGCGCTTCATCTCGTCAACCAGGTCCTCGAGGCTGCCTGTGTGCGCTGCCAGATTGGCGCAGTCAAGCGCTGCACCGTACGCAGACAGATGCATGTGGCTGTCATTGAAGCCGCAGCATACAAACCGTCCGTTCAGGTTGAACGTTCTTTCCGCGCCCAGTGCGAGCATTTCTTCATTTGTGCCTGCACCGATGAATTCGTTGTCCTCTACAGCGAACGCCTGCACCAGCGGCAGAGTTCCTGTGTAGACCAGTCCGTTGAAATAAATAGTTCTCATGTTTTCCTCGCTTTCCTCGACAAAAAAGGCAACGAGGAGGATCTCATTGCCGGAAAAATACCAACGCAGACAATAGCTCCTCCACAGCTGTGGGAGTACGGGGCCTATTAAGCCAGGTACCAACTCCATGATCCGGTACAGGATCACTGATTTCGGCGTATCACCCTTTCCTTGTCCCTCACAGGCTGTACCGCCTCGGAACAGATACTCTTGATCAACGCGCCTCTGTTGTCGAGATTGATTATCCTAGCAAATGCAGATTCTGTCAATTGTTGTTTTGCAGAGACAATTGTCCTGTACAATTTCTGTATAGAGTGACTATGCAGTATCAGGTTCATGAAATGAATATCCCACGGCTTTGTTCCAGCAAGCCGGTCCGTACAATTGTGTTTTCCTTTGATGAGAATTATGCAAAGTATTTCTCGGTGATTCTTCTGTCTTTGCTGGACCATGCGGATCCGGATGTCCTGTATGATCTCGTTGTCCTTTACGATAAGCTGTCGAAGAGGACAAGAACGCGTTTGGGACAGTTGGTGCCGGATGGTATCAGTCTGCGTTTCTTCAATGTCAGAGAATGTGCCGCAGCGTATTTCGGAGACCTGGCTTCCCGGGCTTCCAGCCCGCAGTGGACTGCCGCGGTCTTCTACGATCTGCTTGTTCCTTTCATCATGCCGGAATATGAACGTGTTCTGTACTGTGATTCCGACATGGTGTTCACAGCGGATCCGGGAGAACTGTTTGAAATGCCGTTTGAGGGACATCCGGCAATCGCTGTCCGCGATTCTTTGAAAATGAGCGCGGAGATTGCTCCGGACAATGTGTTCATCCAGAACCAGCTGGCTTTTCTGGCCG
>JAEEYJ010000168.1 GCA_016291725.1 Solobacterium sp. | reverse complement strand
CCGATGACTCCGATGGTACGCGCACCGGAGCCGATGGCGCTGCGGTGCACCTCGCTGTCAATCCCCTTGGCCAGTCCCGATACATACACCGTATCCCTGCCGATGGTCTCTACGATATGCCGGACCATAGCAATACCGTACTGCGAGGCATTGCGGGAGCCGATGATGGACACTGCGTGCCTTTGAAGCAATGCCGGATCACCCCGGTAGTACAGCACCCAGGGGGGCCAGCGGAGCTCTCTGAGCCTTGCGGGGTACGAATCATCCAGAAGGGTGAGATAAGGCACCCTCACATGAATGTCAGGGTGGAGGTTCTTTTTCATGCATTCAGCGGTACGGTACCAGTTCCCGGCGCTCATCCAGGACCAGGCAGCCAGTTTCTCTCTTGCGTTCATACTATAGATATACGCAAAAAGAGTCCTTTTCCGTCCGGAAAAAGACTCATAGATCCAGTTGCATCTGATGTGCCTGTACTGGACCGTAGCTTCTGCGGTGAATCTCTGTGATGCCGTACTTCTCAATGGCTTCCAGATGTTCCTTGGTCGGGTAGCCTTTGTTGCGCAGGAAGCCGTACTGGGGATAGACCGTATCGTAATAGGCCATGATGCGGTCCCGGGTGACTTTGGCAAGGATGGAGCCTGCCGCAATGGAAATGCTCCTGCGGTCTCCTTTGACCAGCGGTATGACTTCCTTGTCCGTCTCCAGAGGCATAGCATCGGTGAGCACCGCATCGGCACTCAATGCTTCCGCGATCTGCAGAAAAGCCTGCTGATCGGCTCTGTAGATATTCATTTCATCAATGACCCGTTCCGGTACGATCAGGATCATGAACTCCAGAGCATCTTCCATGATGACTGTATAGAGCTCATTCCTCTTTTTCTCACTGATGGACTTGGAGTCATAGATCTCCGGATTCTCATACCCTGCGGGAAACACGACACCGGCACAGACGAGCGGTCCTGCCAAAGGCCCTCTCCCGGCTTCGTCAATGCCGGTGAGAAGCCTTCCCTGTGCCCAGTACTGATGTTCATAGTCATTCGGGCAGATTTTCAATGTCTTCTTCATGTTCAAGGGTTATCCTTCCAAGCTTTCCTCGGCGGAATTCATGGATCATTGCACTGGCTGTTCTGTCAAGGTCGGCTTCGTTGTTTTCCTTCAGAATGCGGCGGCAGGCTGCAGCTGCCCTGAGTATGCCGTAGGGATCCTCAAGATCCTGATACTCGTAGGCTTTTTCCAGCAGACCGGGATAGTACTTCTGCACCGTTGTAATCAATACGCAGGCAAGATCCTTGAAATCAAGCAGCTGATCATTGATCGCCCCGGTGATGCCCAGCAGAGCGGCTGCGTGCTGATCATCAAAGCGCGGCCAGAGTACGCCCGGTGTATCCAGTATATCCAGTGCAGGATCCGCGTGGATCCAGCTCAGTGCCCGGGTAACACCCGGATGATCCTCGGTTTTCAGGGATGCCCTGCCGAATACACGGTTGATCAGTGTACTCTTTCCTGAGTTGGGTATTCCGCAGGCCATTGCCCGCATAGCCCTTGGATTGCGTATGCCCCTGGCTTTCATCTTTTCGTATTTTGCGGCAGTCAGCTGCCTGGAAGCCGCAATGATCTTCTTCCGGACATCCTTTCCCTGTCTGAGATCCAGAGAGAGTACTGCACGCTGTTCCGTACGCAGATCTTCTTCCCATCGTGCAGTCTGTTCAGGATCGGCAAGATCGGTCTTGGACAGGATGATGATGCGTGGTTTTCCGGCAGCCATCTCCGCAAGAAAAGGATTCTCACTGGCCAGCGGAATCCGGGCATCCCTGACCTCAATGATCAGATCCATGACCTTCAGGTTTTCCTGCATCTGCCTTCTGGCCTTCTCCATATGACCGGGATACCAGTTGATATTCTTCGTGTTCTCTGCCATATTCAATCCTTCAGTTCCTTCTCCATTACAATATGCGGTCTGCTGTCCCTCACTTCTTCAATCCGAAATCAGCCGGTGGAAACACGATAAACACGGCCTTTGCCCGGATCTGTTCCCCGCTGAACGGACCGTAGTAGCGGGAGTCCCGGCTGTTGATCCGGTTGTCTCCCAGGACATAGTATTCGTTCTCGCCCAGCTGTACTTCCTCTATATCACCGAAGAAAGCGTCTCCGAACTGAGCAGTGTATTCAGGATCCAGATAGTCTTCCGCAACGGCTTCCCCGTTGACGTACAGGACACAGTCCTCCATTTCTACCGTATCGCCGGGCAGTCCGATCAGACGCTTGATCAGATAGGTATTCTGATCATCCAGATAGACAATCACGATATCCCCGCGCTGTACACCGGCCATGTTTCTCGCGATGGTATTCGTAAAGCCGAAATCTCCGTCCTTGAGGCCGGGAAACATGGATTGTCCGAGTACCCTGACCGGTGTAAACAGATAGGTCACAATGAGCCAGACCACAAGGAATGTACACCCGAAGGTAACCAGGATATCAATGACTTCACCCAGAAGGCTCTTCTCTTTCTTTCTGTCCATACGTCCCATCTTACCATCATCCACGGCAAAAAGAAAACCGGCACAGCCGGTCTTCCGAAGCTACTAGCGGTCTTCCTTGATACGTGCGTTCTTCGCGGAGAGTCCTCTCAGATAGTGCAGCTTTGCCCTGCGGACCTTACCTCTGCGGGTGACCTCGATGCGGTCGATGATCGGAGAGTTCTTCGGGAACGTTCTCTCAACACCGATGCCGTTGGAGATCTTGCGTACGGTGAACGACTCACCGATTCCGCCGTTGTTCATTGCGATGACAACGCCTTCATACATCTGAATACGTGACTTCTCACCTTCACGGATGCGAACATACACCTTGAGTGTATCACCCGGCTTGAAGTCAGGAATGTCCTTGCGCAGCTGTTCCTGCGTGATCTTGTTAACCAGATCGAGCTTCATGTGTGTTTTCTCCTTTTACCAGTCAATCATCTGCTCATGGTCCCGAACCGGCCAGCGGAACAGTGACGCGCTTTCACGCATGAAAGATTCTAACATAAAGCATTCATCTGTGCAATCATGATTTATCATGATCGAACGGGAAGCCCTGCCATACCGGGATGCCGGTGTATTCCCGTGCTTCTTCCTCCTGGCGGAGCACTTTCAGTGTTTCCTTTGCCAGCGCTTCCTGTTCTCTTTCACCCGGGTAGACAAAGACCGGAGCAATCCATTCGCAGCTGTCCCTGATCTGCTGTACAAGATCATCGTAGATCACCAGTCCGCCTGTCAGCAGGATGGCTTCCGCCCTGCCCTGCAGAACAGCGGCCATGGCACCGATCTGCTTGATGATCTGGTACACCATGGATTTCCATACTACGGCTGCTTTGGGATCGCCTTCCTCCATCCTTTGATGAATGACGGCGGCGTTGCTTGTGCCGAAATGGGATACAAATCCACCGGCACGCGAGCACATCAGACGGACTTCTTCCGTACCGTGTTCGTCAATATAATCCAGCAGTTTCAGCACCGGTACACTGCCTATCCTTGTCGGGGTATACGCACCGTCTCCGCCGGAGCCGACATTGCCGTCGATCATTCTTCCCCTGCGGTGTGCATTGACCGTAATGCCGCCATCGATGTGGCAGACGATGAAATCGCAGTCTCCATACTTCCTGCCCATGCATTCCGCGTGGTAAGACGCAACGGCTTTCTGGTTGAGTACATGCGACTGTGCATTGCGGTAGAGGCCTGCGATGCCTGTCAGCCGGGCTTCCTCGATCAGCTCATCGACGTTGGTCGGATTCAGTGTATATGCCGGCTTTCCGTACTGCTTTCCCAGCTCATACGCCATCATCACACCGAGCTTAGCCGGATGCTCGCTGCCGCCGACGGCGTCCCGTGTG
>JAEEYJ010000167.1 GCA_016291725.1 Solobacterium sp. | reverse complement strand
GCCCGCAAGGAACTGGACCGGGTACTCACTCCGGTACGCCAGGCTGACCTGAAGGCTGCGTTTGCCGGCGTCACCTACGGTGATGCGTTTGACCAGGAGTCCTGGGACGCGTTCATTGAGCAGATGAATGATGATATGAATACACCGAACGCCTACCAGGTCATCTTCGAAACCGTCAAGAAGCTGAATACAGCACTTCGTCAGCGGGAGATCGATTACACAGCTGTGGAAAAGTACCGCAACGCTGTGGAAAAAATGTTGAATATCCTGGGGATTGTTGTGGAAAAGCCGGAAGTCACGGAAGAGGACAAAGAGACCTGGAAGAAGTGGAACGAAGCGAAAGCCGCAAAGGATTTCGCCAAGGCTGACGAATACCGCAAGGCACTGCAGGAGAAGAATCTGCTGTGAGCACTGATCTGTACAGCGGCCGTACACTTGCCTTTCTGGGCGATGCCGTATGGTCGCTGATCGTCAGAAAGTGGTTGATTGAACAGGGAGAAGGCAGCGGCAAGGTGCTGCAGGCAAAAGCCGCTGCCTTTGTCAGTGCAAAAGCACAGGCATCCTTCTATGATCTGCTGCATGAGGAAGGCTTCCTGAGGGAAGCAGAAGAGGAGGCGTACCGTCATGGACGGAACGCCCACGCGGGCACCGTACCGCACAATACACCGGTGCTGGTGTACCGGAAATCAACAGGATTCGAGGCTATGATCGGTATGCTGTACATGAACGGAGAGCGGGAAAGAATTGAGGCAATATGGAAGGAAATCGGAAAACAAACGGAAATGAATCCGTGAAACAATGTATTTACGGGAGAAACGTTGTCAGGCAGGTCCTGCAGGATCCTTCCAGGGTCCACAGAGTCTGGCTCAGCGGAGATGACCGTGAGATTGAAGATCTGTGCAGAGCGGGCGGTGTGCCTGTGAAGAAGGTCAGCCGGAAGGAACTGACCAAACTGTGCAGGAGCGAACACCACAACGGCACAGCTGCCGAGATTGATGCCTACAGGCTCTATACAGTGGATGATCTGGTACGGGAAAAGAAAAGCCAGTACGGACTGATCGTTCTGCTGGATGGTCTGGAGGATCCGCACAATCTCGGTGCAGTGCTTCGTACCTGTGATGCAGTCGGAGCGGACGGTGTCATCATCCGCAAGGACAGGGCAGCCGGACTGAGCGCAGGTGCAGCCAAAGCATCCGTAGGTGCAATCGATACGGTCAAGTGCGCTTCAGTGACCAACCTGGTGCGCACAGTCCAGGATCTGAAGAAGAAGGGATACTGGATCATCGGCACAGATATGGACGGGCAGGACTACCGCAGCCTGAAGTATGACTTCAATGCTGTACTGATCATCGGCAACGAGGGAAAAGGAATTTCCCGCCTGCTGCGTGAAGAATGCGACTACGTCGTATCTCTGCCGATGGTAGGCACGGTGGAGTCCCTGAACGCTTCGGTCAGTGCAGGCATCATGCTGTATGAGATCTACAGCCAGCGTTTCCCCCTGTAAAAGGAGGGATACCATGGAAAACAAATACGAGTTAATTTACATGAGCCGGTGTGGGGACGAATGGGCCTTCACGGCTCTTTTTGATCAGTTCCGGCCGATGTTCACATCACTGATCAACGAGATTCTGCTGCACAATCCACTGTATGAGAATTTCCGGGAGGACATGATGCAGGAAGCCAAGATCGGATTGATGGACGCCCTGAACTACTACCGTGAAGACCGGAACTGCCGGTTCGCAACCTTTGTGTATCTGCTGGTGAAGCGCAGGCTGCTTTCCGCACTGCGGTACCACAGAGCGAAAAGCAGGGTGCCTCTGAGCAATATCACAGCGCTTGACGGTCTGGTCATGGAGAACGGCAGCACCTATGACGTCTACCGGTCCCCGGACGATCTGGGCAGTCCGGAGTACTGGGTACGGTACAAAGCGGCCTATGAAAGGCTGCAGGAGACCATGGCTTCCATGCGGGACATAGACCGCCGGGTCATGTACATGTGGGCAGATGAAAAGGGTTATGCAGAAGCCGGGGAAAAGCTGGGAATGACACCTCGTTCCTATGACGCAAGACTGCGCAGAGTAAAGAAAACCGTGCGCAGCGCAGTCCTGGGGGAAAAGCAGCATTGACGGAAAAAGAACGGATGTGCTACAGTAGTAAAGCACTTGAGGAGCTTTTTTCATTATGGCGAAGGACAGCAAAAAAGTCATACTGGTATGCAGTGAGTGTATGTCGAACAATTATACGACAACTCACCGCAGGGACAGCGGCAAACGCCTGGAACTGATGAAGTACTGTCCGAAGTGCGGAAAGAAGACGCTGCACAAAGAAACGCGTTAGAGGAGGTATCTCTATGGATAGAACATTCAGTCTCAGCGGCATTCAGAAAGAGGTCAAGCGGATCCGCTGGCCGAAGCCCGCAGATACAATGAGAAGTACAGTGGAAGTCATTGTCTATACAGGATTCTTTGCACTGTTCTTTGTACTGTGTGATTTCCTTGTCACATTCCTGCTGAGGATGATCGGAATAGGAGCGTAATCATGAGCGAAGAGAGAAGAAACGAAGAAAAGGAAAAGCGCTGGTATGTAGTCAATACATATTCCGGTCATGAGAACAGAGTCAAGGAGAACCTGGAGAGGCGTCTGGAATCCATGGGTATCCAGGACAGCCTGTTCCGGATTCTGGTTGCGGAAGAACCGGAAATCGAGATCAAGAACGGGAAGAAGGTAGAGAAGATGAAGAACCTGTTCCCGGGCTATCTGTTCGTAGAGATGATCATGACGGATGAAGCGTGGTACGTTGTCCGTAATACACCGGGTGTCACAGGATTCATCGGTTCCTCCGGCGGCGGTGCGAAGCCGTTCCCGGTATCTCCGGATGAGATGGAATCCATCCTGCGCCGTATGGGCAAGAGCGATCAGAAGGTTGTCGTCGACTTCGGCGTCGGCGATGTCGTCACCATCCTCTCCGGTCCGTTCAGCGGCCGTGAAGGCACCGTCAGTACGATGAATGACCAGACACAGGTTGCCAGTGTCATGATCAACCTGTTCGGACGCATTACACCGACAGACATCAGCTACAACGATCTGCAGAGAGTGGACAACTGAAGAAAACCATAAGAACCCCGCAGCGGGGTTTTTATAGTATTCAATGACCGTGATAGGGTATCATAGTGCTATGACGCGCAGGCGGAGAAGAAGAAAACTATCCCTTCCGGGCAAACTGATCATCGCTTTTCTGGTACTCTTTGTACTGCGTCAGCTGTACCGTCCCTTTGAAACACCGTGGGAAGGCAGTCAGGAACCGGTGGATACCTGTCCCTACAGCTTCAGTGAATTCCTCACAGAGGAAGGCAGAATGAGCTATGAAGACGATGCCTTCACCAGCCGGTGGGGCATTGATGTCAGCTATGCGCAGGGTGTGATCGACTGGCAGAAGGT
>JAEEYJ010000025.1 GCA_016291725.1 Solobacterium sp. | reverse complement strand
TAGACCGTTACCCGGTTGGAAGCCGCGAAGATGTCCGGAATGTTGATCTTCATCGGACAGCCGGCAATGCAGTACTTGCATGCTGTGCAGGGAATCTGCGGGATCGCAGCCAAAGCATCCTGCGCCCGGCGGATTACTTCCTGCTCTGCTTCATCAAGCGGTTTGAAATCCTTCATGAAGGACAGATTGTCTTCCATCTGGGCAATGTTCGACATGCCGGAGAGGACAACCATAACACCCGGCAGGCTTGCGCAGTAGCGGATCGCCCACGAAGCTACGGAAGCGTCCGGATCCGCAGCCTTGAACTCATCGACGACAGCCTGCGGCGGATTCGCCAGTGTGCCGCCCTTCACCGGCTCCATGATCACGACCGGCTTGTTGTGCTTCACGCAGATCTCATAGATTTCCTTCGAATGGACGGAGGGACTGTTCCAGTCCGCGTAGTTGATCTGCAGCTGGACGAACTCCACATCCGGGTGCTCCGCCAGAAGCTGCTCCAGCAGTTCCGGATCATCATGGAAGGAGAAACCGTAATGCTTGATCTTCCCCTCTTCCTTTGCTTTCTTCGCAAAGTCCCAGATGCCCCAGCTGTCATACTTTTCCTTGTTGTTTCGGGAGAGCGCATGCAGCAGGAAGAAGTCGAAATAGCCGGCTCCGGTACGCTCCAGGCTCTCCGCCAGCTCGGCCTTCGCTTTCTCTTCATCCAGACCCGGCATGCCGGCATTCAGCTTTGTGGCGAGATAGTAGCTGTCCCTTGGATAGCGGTCCACCAGGAACTGCTTCGCAGCAATCTCCGATCCTTCGTAGACATAGGCAGTATCGAAATACCGCATGCCTGCCTCGAAGAACATGTCCGTCATTGTGCTGCACTGTTCCACATCGATCGTTCCGTCCCCCAGACGGGGAAGACGCATGAGTCCGAATCCGAGCTTCGGCATCTCCTTTGCAAATGTTTCTGTGATTGCCATCTCCGTTCTCCTTCACTCTGTCGCAAAACTATAGGTACAGGCTTCCTCCACCTTCAATTCCCTGAAATAGGTCTCCTCCAGGGGGATCCACCTGTCAATGAACATCTGCAGGCGGTCCGGGTTCCTGCGTTCCAGCCGTTCCAGCTGCTTTTCATAGGGAATGCTCAGGAACACACTCAGATCATAGAACTCCCGCAGCACCGGATGCATTGAATACGCACCTTCAACGATTACCCTCGGCGAACGGATCTCCTTCTCGTCCGCCAGTTCCATCGCATCGCAGTCAAAGCGCTGGAAAGCGCCTGCATCGCCGCTTTTCACCCGCTTCAGGACTTCGTACACCCGTTCCCGGTCCACATTGCCGCCGGGTTCCGCATAGCGCTCAGGCGTCCGCTGTTCCGGCCGCAGGAAGAAATCATCCATGTGCAGGACCTGCGCATCCATCTGGGCACTGAGCCGGGCAGCCAGCGTTGTCTTTCCCGACGCACACCGGCCGTCCACGGCAATGATGAAGGACGGCATACGGTCCAGCTCCCTCACCAGAACCCGCAGATTCTCTTCGGTCAAAGCCTTGCGCAGGACCATATTACCGCCCCTCCATCTTCGCACCGCAGTGCGGACAGACAGGCTTCTCCATGCTTGAAGTATAGCCGCATACCGAGCACTCACATTCCGGCAGATAGATGAATCCCTTAACCGAACGGGCATCCTCCCGGGTATGATGGATCCAGTACGGCTTCGGCATGACGGCCTCAATCGCTTCCATCACGGACTCATCCTTGCGGATATGTATGCTCTTCATCTTCATGTAATTCCGTTTCGGCATTTTCGTGTCTCCCAATGAACCGATCCCTCAGGATCTCCACTGCCATCCGGTCCGCCGGCAGCCAGTCCACATGGTCTGCGTCCTGCCAGCTCACCCACCGGAAAGCAGAATGCTCACGAAGCACGGGCACACCGGAAACGATGCGCGCGGGACAGCAGTCCATGACCAGCCGGAAGTCCGGATAAGGGCATTCCACCCGCACCGCTTCCCCTGTGACGGCAATGTCCAGGGACATCTCCTCCCGGAGTTCGCGCACGAGCGTGTCTGCCAGGGTTTCCCCTGCTTCACACTTCCCGCCCGGGAACTCCCATCCCCCGGCAAACGCACCGTTGGCGCGCTGTGCCGCAAATACGTTATCGCCGTCCATGATCACTGCGGCCGCTACATGCAGTACTTTCATCCCTGTTCTCCGTGAACAGTTCTATTTTACCACTCCGCACGAAAATCCGTCACCTGTATCAGCACTGCCGGAATACAGCTGTCCGGGCATCATAGTGATACACATGATCGCTCAGCCGCTCTGAAGGGTCCACAACCCGGCGGTTGACATCCCGCACCAACTCCTCCAGAGCGCCTGATACATCCTCTCCCTCATCCTTCACGATCAGGACTTCATGGATGGAGGAAGGCAGTACATAGTAGCTGCCGCCGGATTCCCGGGCAATCTTCTCCATCATTCCGGGATAGAACAGCGCCGAAGCACCGTTGATGCCCCGGCTGTTCGTCACCACCAGGAACGGTTCACGGTTCACAGCGCAGGTCAGCTCCGCACCCAGCGCCTCCCTGAGCCGGCTGATGCGCGCCGGCAGGATCACGCTGCTGTTGGCGAGCGCGTCCGCAAACAATGTCCCTTCCGCCGCACCGTATCCGGCCAGCAGATCATGGCGTACGGTGACACTGGCAAAAACATCGTTCCTCTCCGGCAGATCCACCAGTACATGGCAGGTCAGGGCCAGGTCCTCTACGCACCGGTGCGGAGCCGTGCGCAGGTAGGCAGCGTTCATCTCCCGGCTGCACACCCGGACAAACAGCCGGTCCTTCACCCGTTCGTAGGCACTGAGCCAGTGGATATCCGGTGCTTCCCCTTCGTGGTATACGAGGCTGTCCGCGATCTGCCGGAGCATCTCCTCCTCCCTCATGCCGCCGCAGTAGGACCGGTAGCAGTCATCCAGGTCGATGCTCACACTGTGCGGTACACCTTCCCGGAACACCGACAGTGCCGTGTACTCTGCTCCGATCTTCTGCACTTTGTTGATATGCAGTTCCGCGCTGTTCCAGGAAGCCGGGAGATATCCCGGCAGCTGTTCAGCTACATAGTTCTGGAATTCATTGAAATCCATGGCTGTTCACCCTCCTCTGCCCTGTAATACGCAGAAAAAGGTGAAAACCAGCAGATTCTGTACCACAGACCACCGTTCTTCCGCTATACTTCATTGCAGGAGAAAGCCATGGAAACCATACTGCTGGAAGGTGCGCGCAATGTACGCGACCTGGGAAATACAAAGAACCGGTACGGGGAAGTGATCCGGACCGGCATTCTGCTGAGGGCAGATGCACTGCATTCCCTGACGCCGGAAGACATCCGCCGTCTGCAGAACGACTATCACCTCAGAACCATCATTGATATGCGTACCGGCCGGGAGATCGCTGAAAGGCCGGACCGGATCATTGAAGGCGCTGATTACCGGAACATCCGGATCTTCCATGAAGCGCGCACCGGTGTAACCCGTGAACAAAGAGCGGCCGGACCGGAGCGCTTCCGGCACATGCCGCCGATGACGGACATCTACCGGGAGATCGTTTCCAGTGACTATACCGTGCAGCAGATGCGCCTTGTCCTGCAGTGCGCGATGCAGGAAGCCAGCGGTACTGTGATCTTCCACTGCACAGCAGGCAAGGACCGCACCGGACTGGCTGCGATGTTCCTGCTGGCACTGCTGGACGTAGACTACGATACCATCCGGGAAGACTACATGATGACGAATGCAACAGCCATCGAAGACGCCGGGAAGTTCGCTGACGCTGTCTATGAACAGCTCCATGACCAGCAGATTGCCGACCACATCCGTACGGCCTTCATCGCCAAGGAAGAATACCTGGATACTGCGCTGCAGTGCATTGAGGATCAGTGCGGTACGCTGGACCGGTACATTGAAGAAAGGCTCGGCATTGCTGCCGCAGAAAAGGAAGCGTTCCGCAGAAGGATGCTTATCAGACCATGATCAGAATCAACCAGATCACCTGTGAACCAGGACATATCGTAGACAGAGAGGATATTGCCCGGAAGCTGCACTGCACCCCTTCCGATATCCTTTCGTATGAGATCGAACGGGAATCCATCGATGCCCGGAAGAATGAAGTGCGCATGAGCTACGCTGTTCTGGCCGAAGTGCGCAATGAGCCCCGCTTCCTGCGCCTCAGGGATGTACGGGAAGCGGTATGTACGGAATACAGCCTGATACAGGCCGTTTCAGAGGAAAGACCGGTCATCGTGGGATTCGGTCCTGCCGGTATGGCAGCCGGCCTGATTCTCGCTGAAAGCGGCCTCAGGCCCATCATCATCGAACGGGGAAAACCCGTGGAGGAACGTACAAAGGACGTACAGGATTTCTTCCAGCGCGGCATTCTGGATCCTTCCAGCAATGTACAGTTCGGAGAAGGCGGCGCCGGTACCTTTTCCGACGGAAAGCTGACCACCCGGATCAAGGATCCCCGGGTACATAAGCTTCTCGAGGAATTCGTAGAAGCCGGCGCGGATCCGGCCATCCTTTACCAGGCCATGCCCCATCTCGGCACCGATGCTCTGCAGGATATCGTACGTAACATACGCAGGAAGATCATCCGCCTCGGTGGAGAGATCCGCTTCTCCTGTACACTGGAGCGGTTGATCATCGAAGACGGACAGGTCACGGGAATCATGACGGACAAGGGAACGCTTCCCGCCCGCTATGTCCTGCTCTGCCTGGGGCACAGTGCCCAGGATACCTGCCGCAGTCTGCTCGAGCAGCAGCTCTATATGGAGCCGAAGGACTTTGCGGCCGGGGTGCGTGTAGAGCATCTGCAGAAACTCATAGATGACAACCAGTACGGCAGCTATGCCGGACACCCGGCACTGGGCGCTGCTTCCTACCGCCTTACGCACAGAGCCTCCAACGGCCGCGGTGTCTACTCGTTCTGTATGTGCCCGGGCGGTACGGTCATCCCGGCATCTACGGAAGAAGGAACGCTGGCCATCAACGGCATGAGCCGTTCCGCCCGGGACGGAGCGAACGCCAACAGTGCCATCCTCGTCCAGGTGTTCCGCAGGGATTTCGATCTGGGGCACCCGCTGGACGGCTTTGCCTACCAGCACAGGCTGGAAAAGCTGGCCTGGCGGGAAGGATTCGCTGCCCCGGTGCAGAATATCCGTGACTGGCTGAACGGACAGGCCTCCAGTGAACTGGCCCTTCCTTCCACCTTCCCCCGGGGAACCCGTTTCTGTGAGATGCATACACTCTTCCCGGCGGAAGTGAACGCAGCGCTCCGGGAAGGCATGCTGGCCTTTGAAAGGAAAATCCCCGGCTTCACCGCCCAGGGCATCATGCTCGGTACGGAATCCCGCTCCAGCTCACCGGTGCGCCTCAAGCGTACAGAAACCGGGGAGAGCGTCTCCATGAACGGTGTCTACCCCTGCGGCGAAGGTGCGGGATACGCCGGTGGAATCGTCTCCAGCGGCGCAGACGGCATCCATCAGGCCGAGAATGTTATCCGGGCAATTCTGCAGCAGAAATAAAAAGAAGGGTCTACCCTTCTTTTTTGTATTTCTCCAGTATGCGCCGGGATGCCTCTATGACTTCCTTGTTTTCGTCAGGCTCCATCACTTTTTCAGCGTACGGGATCAGCTTTTCGATCATCGCCAGCACTTCTTCCCGGAACGGGAAATCCCCTGCCAGACAATCATCCAGACAGGCCAGCATGCGTACGATGTTGCGCGGCTCTTCCGTGAACAGCAGGTCATCGATCCACCACGGATCATTGTCCTTCAGTGCATCCGCAACGGCCTCCTTCTCCGGCCGCCCGTACGGCTCAAGGTACGGGTGCTCTTCATCGATCACGATGATCTCCGCAATGTCCTCCGGACGGAACAGCCAACCGGCAATATTCAGGGATTCCGAATCAATCCCGAGCTCTGCTTCATTGTAATCCCGGCCGTAGTACTGGCACGCACCTTCAAAGTATTCCCCGTCGGTCAGGACAATGCGTACACAGAGGTCATCATACTTCTCCAGGTCCATCCGTTCCCCTCTCTGCATCCATCATACAGCAAAAACTACGGTTCATTCACCGTAGTCTTCTGTTTCTATAATCTCCGCCAGCCTGCCGAAGTAGTAGCCGTGCACTTCCTTGAACTCCGCATTGTAGCCATCGTCCTGTCCGCTGTGCAGACGGTACAGATAGTCATGCGAGCGGTCCAGCAGGTCCGGATACACACGGGCCAGGATGGAGAAACCGACATCGGAGCAGCGGTCGGAAACACTCTCGACCTGGGTGACCAGATCCATGAAGTTCGTTGCGGCATAGACGCTGCACTTTCCGTCCGCAAGCCGTTCCAGGTGCCTGCTCTTCATCGCTTCCGTCAGGTCATCAACCGTTTCCTCCAGCGGTTCGATATGCCTTGCGGCTTCGACATCACGCTTCTTGAAGGCCTGTTCGGTATACTCCATGACCTTGTCGATGAGTTCCTTCAGGACCACCATCTCCCGCTTTGCCGTATCCGAGAACGCACCGCCCTTGCGCTCAAGATCCTCTACGGAATCCGCAATGTCCTTGGCACGGTCGCCCATCTGTTCGAATACTTCCACTACCCGGTAGTACTCGTTCAGGATCGATACATGGTTCTCCTCACGGAGATTGGCAGACAGCAGCGCGAGATAATCGCCCAGGCGGTCAGCGACAAGGTTGATGTCATCCTCTTCCCTGCGGATAGTCTCAACAACGCTCTGATCATAGTGATCGACCAGGGACAGTCCCGCATCGATGTTGTCACGGACAGCGTAGTACATTTCCAGCAGCAGTTCATAGCAGGAGTTCAGCGCCAGCGCCGGTGTCTTGACGAAGTTCGGGTTCAGCGCGTCCAGCTTCTCGGAGTACTTGTTCACTTCCACTGCATCGTCCTTGACAATCTTATAGGAAGCGTTCTCAAATACCTTGAGCATCGGGAACAATGCAAACGCACAGACGATGTTGAACAAGGAGTTGGTATTGGCAATCAGGCCGGAAGTGGCTGTCCTGTCCCACAGGCTGTTCAGCAGACCGAACCGGTGCAGCAGCGCTACAGTGATGAGCACTGCGGCTGACTTCATCAGGTTGTACAGAATATTGACAATGCCGACACGCTTTGCCGGAGCGGGAGATCCCAGGTAGATGACGATGGCTGTCGTCACACAGTCGCCGAGATAGACACCGACGATGATCGGGTACACGGCATGGAAGGTCAGCGCACCGGAGGCAGAGAATGCCTGCAGGATACCGATGGTTGCCGAGGAACTCTGCAGGATGAAGGATACAATGACACCGGAGAGATAGCCCAGCACAGGGTTGACGCCCAGCCGGGTGAAAATCATCTCGAACAGACCGGTCTGCCCCAGGGCATCCACTGCATCGGTCATTGTCAGCAGGCCGGTGAACAGGATGCCGAAGCCGATCGCAATATTCCCGATCGTACGCGCGTTCTTGACCTTTACGCCCATGATCATGACAATGCCGATGATCAGGGCGACCGGTGCGAGTGTAGAAGGCCGGAACAGCTGCAGAATCCCGGAAGCGCCGGAATCCAGGTCCAGCAGACGGATGATCTGGCCGGTGACCGTGGTACCGATGTTGGCGCCGATGATGATGGGAACAGACTGTGTGAGGCTGATGATGCCGGCCGCGACCAGACCGGACGTAATGACGATCGTTGCTGTAGAAGACTGGATGATCGCTGTAACCAGGACACCCAGGATGAACGCTTTGAAAGGATTGTTTGTTACGCTCTCCATCGCTGCTTTCAGCGTACCGGAGGAGCTTTCCTTAAGTCCGTCCCCCATCAGGCGCATGCCGTACAGGAACATGGCAAGTCCGCCGAAGAGGTTCAGAACACTGAATATATCCATACGATTCCCTCTTTTCTAAGAAAATCCACGGTTATTATACAAAAAAAGCACACCTGTATAAATAATATTTAGGCATGCCAAAACAATAATTATCAATCCTATAAACGCTCGTAATGTAAGCGTTTCCTCACTCTGTCTCGCAGCTGATGACCAGTCCCTTTCGCTCCATATAGTAGCTGCACAGGCCTCTTGCCGGCAGGATGCCGATCTGTGCTTCAGGGTATTCCGACTGTACATAGGCTTTCAGCCTGCGGGCTGCGTCTTCGTTCTCCACGTGGGTGATGATTGCCCTGCCGCCCTTGTAGCCGGCTTTCTTCATATCTGCCATGAATACCTGGAAGATCTTCTTCTCTCCCCTAGCCTTGCCGGTAACGCTGATGCGTCCTTCCGGAGACGCGGTGCCGGTTACTGCAATCTTCAGTACATTCAAAGCTACCGCAGCGACTTTGTTCACCCGACCGTTCTGGGTCAGATTGTGCAGGGAGACGAATCCGAAGAACAGACGGGTGTGCTTCTGGTAGTCACGGATCTGCTGATCGGTTTCTTCGAAGCTCAGACCG
>JAEEYJ010000024.1 GCA_016291725.1 Solobacterium sp. | reverse complement strand
TTCCGTCCTCACGGTTGATCAGACCATCATGCTTCTCATACAGTATCTTTTCTTCGTCGAAGATCACGGCGCTGATTGCGGCTTTGTTGCTCCGTTTCACCGTTGCCGCAAATACTTTGTCCAGCGCTTTGCCGTCAGGATATATCATACCCGTATCCTCCCTCATGAAATCATAGCACACACAGAAAAAAGCCGGAGACCGGCTTACAGTGCTTTGAAGGTTTCATCATCCAGCTTCTCATTGAACGGACGTTCCAGCAGTTCCGGATGATTCAGGAAATACTGCAGCATCCTTATGGACTTCGAGAAGTAGTATCCATCCGCAATCCGCTCATCCATGGTGAAATTGAGGTCTACACCGTCCTTGAATACAACCTCATCATTCTCTGTAAACGGGATACGGCCGGCTTTTCCTACTACGACAAACATGGATGTTGTTCCCCAGTTCGTCAGATGATGGTATCCACCGGGAAGACCGATGGAGCCCAGGTTCGCAAAGACAACCGATGAATGGTACGGATCCGTCTCCACCAGCGCCTGCGGAATCTTTCCCTTCTTCTCCAGCCAGCAGACCAGATTCAGCGCCGGACGGGAAATCCATTCCGGCAGTGCATTGAACTTGTCCATGAATCCTGTTGACTCATCCACATAGCTCTTGTTCTTGAGCTTCAGAAGCTGCCGGTGGATCTCGTTGTGCAGATCTTCGATCGTCCACTCCGGACGGCTGTGGATGAACGCCAGCACTTCACCGCCGTCATCGCTGAATTCCTGCTTGACGGTAAACGCCGCACTGACTTCATTCCGCCGGTACATCCTGCGGTTGTGTATGAACAGGGACAGCTTGGAGCGAAGCGTGATGGTCTTCAGTGTCGCTGCAATCAGGCACTGGAACATATTGTATTTATACTCCGGATGATCCGCGTTCTTCTTCTCCAGCCACCGGTTGACCTCCGTCAGATCAATCCTGAATGTGAAGAAAGCTTCGTTGTCGCACCGGTCCGGATACATGAACGGCATAATGTAATGCATCGAGTCCAGTTTCTTCAGATATTCCGCATCAAATCGGTTGCCCATAGGTATTTCCTTCTTTCCGACTGTTCCATTCTACACTATAACCAGGATGAAAAAAACCGGCATCCTGCAGGATTGCCGGTCTCTGTATATGGCGCCTCAAACAGGGCTCGAACCTGTGACCTAGCGGTTAACAGCCGCTCGCTCTGCCGACTGAGCTATTGAGGCACGCACAAATAATATACTCTGTCGTTATGAATAATGCAAGCACTAATTTTCTGCCGGATACACGTAGATTTCCTTAGGCGCATCCGCCCGCATGACCGTCGTGTCCACCAGTTCCCTGACATTGCCTGAACTGTGCAGTGTACCGTGTACATTCACCCAGTCACCGTGGCTGAAGTCTGCCGCATCGTCGCACAGACAAACCAGCCCCATGAACTCCGCATCCTCCAGGCAGCACGTTACAACCGTTCTGCCGACGAAGAAACCATCATCCTCATGGTAGCGGACCCGGTCCACAGAGCCGAAGATGGATACTTCATAGCCCTCATATCTGTCCGGAAAGGCCAGTACCATCACCATGGTTGAAAAATACGTATCCTCGTCCAGCACGATGGTATGCGCTTCATCATCTATACCCGCCTGCAGGGATGCCTGCGCATCCTGTTTTCTTCCCGCACCGCAGCCTGCCAGAAACAGCATTCCTGCCAGCAACACTTTCTTCATGATGTATTTATAGCATAAAAAGAGCCCGAAGGCTCTTATATACGATAGATAAAGCTGATAATGAAGGAACCCGAAAGGTATCCGAGGGCCATCGCCAGCAGAGCGTACAGCAGACGTGCCTGATATACATGGTTCCGGCGGAGGCACTTTTCATAGTCCAGCGCACCCATGCCGTAGAAGGATGCACAGAAGCATACAGCGTAGACCGCTGCACGCAGCAGAAACTGTGTAAGGTTCACTTACTTCGTTCCGAAGATTCTGTCTCCGGCATCTCCCAGACCCGGCACGATATAGCCGATCTCGTTGAGATGATCATCCAGCGCAGCCAGATAGATATCTACATCCGGATGAGCTTTCTGCATTGCCTTGACACCTTCCGGCGCGCCGACCAGGCAGATCAGCTTGATGGTCTTCGCACCGCGTTCCTTGATCATATTGATCGCATCGATCGCGCTCCCGCCTGTTGCCAGCATCGGATCCACGACCATGACGACCGCCTCGTCCAGATTCTTCGGGAACTTGGCAAAGTATTCATGCGGTTCCAGCGTCTCTTCATCACGGTACAGACCGATGAAGCCTACCTTGGCTGTCGGCACCAGACGGCGGATGCCGTCCAGCAGACCGATGCCTGCTCTCAGGATCGGTACAATGACTACTTCCTTGCTCAGTTCGAATCCCGTTGTCGGTGACATCGGTGTCTCGATATCCACTGCCCTGACCGGCAGATCCCGGCATACTTCATAGGCCATCAGCTCAGCGATTTCATCCAGGTTTTCACGGAAATCCTTGGTGTTGCATTCCTTCCGGCGCATCAGTGTGAGTTTATGCGTAATCAAAGGATGATTCAGTACTTCCAGCATTGTCCATATTCTCCTTTTTCTCTAAACTATGTTATCGGAAAGATGGAGTCTTTTCAACAAAAACGCTATACTTATACTATGAGAATTCTGTTTGTCGAAGGCTATCCCCTGCACAATGATACCTGGTATATCCAGCCTTTCCGGGCACTGCTGGAGACAGCAGCCGCTTACGGCAGTGTATGCGCTGTCTACGGCAGTGACAAGCATCTCTACAAATCAAAGAAATACCCCGCTCCCGTACTTGCCGGGCCCTTTTATCGTGAAAGGGAAGCCGGCAGAACCTGGGAGGAGGACCTGTATGAGAACAAATACATACGCCGGGGATTCCTGCAGAAGGATATCCAGACACTGAACCGGGCAATCGATGAATTCCAGCCTGAACTCATCATCGATGCCGGCAGGACCACTGCCTCGGTCTGTGCCAGAGTGCACCGTATACCGTACCGGACCATCATAACCGGTGCAATGTACCGCAAGCACGCAGCCAGGCCGCAGTATCTGCAGGATCTCAACCGGGTGCTCAGCGGCAATGGTCTGGAACAGATCCTGTCCCTGAAAGACCTGAACGAATATGCAGAGAAGCGCTTTGTGTTCGGGCCGCTTTCTGCGGATCCGCTGCCGGAAGAAATCGATGCGGTACGGATCGGCGGGTCATTCCTGCATGACACGGTGGAAACCGATCAGAACGGAATCGCCGTCCTTCTGCCTTCCAGCGCCATCGGCGCAGGAAAGCTTCACCGTCTCATCCAGGATACTTTCTACGGAGCGCCCTACCCGGTCTTCGCTCATCTTTCCCAGGACTACCCTTCCGCCGGAAATGTTGACTATTCCCCGACAATGAAGATGAATACGCTGAAGGAGCGGAACATCGTCATCCACGACGGCAACCGGATGATCTACTATGAATGTCTGGCCAGGGGCATTCCGCAGATCGTCATCAGCGACGGAAGCTGGTGCCGCAGCTGGATCGCTTCCTGTGCGCTGCGCAACTGTGCCGGTCTGCAGATCGAAGAAAGCGAACTCAGCGTTGCCTCCCTGTACGAAACCTACCGCAGGCTCATGTCGGATGACTACTACAGCCGGCGGGCGGAATACATAAAAAAAGAAACGGCCTCACTGGACCGCTTCTCTTCCATCCTCTTCTAATACCCTGCGGATATCATCCATGCCTGCCGGCCCTGCCCGCAGGATTTTTATTTCCGGCTGTGTACAGTCAATGATCGTACTTGCCGCACCGAGGAGCGTTTCCCCCTCCATCATACCGTCCAGCAGAGGGCAGGCAAGTTCGATCTCATCCAGACAGGTACTGGTCTTTTCTCCTGACCGGTTGGCACTGGTCATATACAGCGGAACGCCGACGGCTTCAATCAGCCTGCGTACCGCTTCACTCGGTGCCATGCGCACAGCCAGCGTATCCATACCACCGTTCACGAATACCGGTACATCCTCTCTTTTCCGCAGGATCAGCGTTACCGGTCCCGGCATCAGTCCGTCGATCAGCTTCCCGGCGCGCTCGTCCACCACGGCCACCGTTCCGATCTGTGCGCGTGATGCGCACATGATGGGAAACGCCTTATCCGCGGGACGCTGCTTGACTTCACGCAGGCGCTCCTGCGCCTTTTCGTGGTCCATTCTCGCGCACACACCGTATACCGTATCCGTAGGCACACTGATCACACCGTCATTCCGGAGGACTTCCGCCATCTCTTCCGTTTCATCCGCTCTGAACCGTTTCATTACCGACCTCCTATGAAAAAGCTCCGTTTCCGGAGCTTTCCTCTTACTTGATTGTGAAGTAGACGAAGAACAGGTCTCCGTAATCACCGTTGGCGTAGTATTCCTGGAAGGACAGCGAGAAGTCCCGGTTGCCTTCCGGCACTTCGAACGCATAGACAGCAGATGCCTTTTCGTTGATGCCCAGGCCGTACTCCTCTTCAATCTCCTGGCCTTCGATCCGGACGAAGAACGGAAGCGCGTACGCATCATCCGCATCATCGAACCACTGTGCCTGGAAGTCGGAATTGTACATCGGAATCGTCTGGCCGTAGGTATTCTTCAGGGTTACGTCAGTAACCAGAATGTCATAGCCTTCCGGTGCTGCATGGCCCTCGAACTCCTTGACGAGCTTTGCGTTTGTGACTGTGAATTCGAACCAGGCTGTCGGCATGACTGTACCGAGATAGCCCTCAGCCAGACCATCGGTCCATGTCGGCTCTGTCGCTGCCGGCTGTGAAGGTGCCGGTGTGGTTTCCTGCGTCGGCTCCGGTGTCGTTTCCTGTGTCGGCTCCGGTGCTGGTTCAGGCTTGGAGCTGCAGCCGATCATTGCGGCAGTGAGCAGCCCTGCAAGGAACAGTTTTGTTGTTTTCATCTTTCTTTACCCCTGGTCTGAATCTTTCTGCAGACCTCTTCATTGTATATTATGTTTATTATACTTCATTCACAGCAGAATACGACCATTATTCGACGATTCCCCGCAGTTCTGTATCCGGAATGATCGTACTGATCTCTTCCTGCACAGCCTTCAGCTCTTCTGCGGAGAAGGCATGAAGACCTGGCTGGATCGTGTTTTCTCCCGGTTCGAACTGCTGCAGTACATACCGCTTTGCCCACTGGATCTGCCGGGCGAGTTCCTTCAGCTTCTCCGGATCGTGGAATTCCTTCACCACCGTAGTCCGCAGTTCATAATCCACACCGCTCTGCTTCAGGATCGCAAGCGACCTCTCAATGTTCTCGTAGCGGAAGGCATTGTCCTGCAGTCCTGAGGTCTCGGCATAGCACTGCGGTGTATTCTTTACATCCATAGCCACATAGTCCACCAGGCCGGAGTCCAGCAGAGCCTTCAGCTTATCCGGATCATAGCCGTTCGTATCCAGCTTGACCTGATACCCGAGCGCTTTGATTTCCCTGGCAAATTCCAGCAGTCCATCCTGCAGCAGCGGTTCTCCGCCTGTGATGCATACACCGTCCAGCAGTCCTTTCCTTTTTGCCAGGTAGTCCAGCACTTCCTGCGGGCGGATGGTCTCATGGCTCTCCGGCATGAATACGAGATCACGCTGGCTGCACCATGGGCATTTCAGGTTGCAGCCGCCCATGTATACCGCAGCCGCGGCTTTTCCCGGATAGTCCTTCCAGGACACCTTCTCCAGTCTGCCGATCCGGATTCCCTGGTAGGGATCTTCCTCATCGGTCAATGTACGGGAGTTGTCCGTTACCCGGTCCATGTCTTCAGTAAAGGCTTCAAAGTCCATGCCCTTGGCCAGTACGTTGCGGAAGTCATTCCGGTACCCGTAGATCTCATTGATGACCTGCCCGGACTTTTCCGTCATATGCAGATGCTTGATGCGCCTGTCCTT
>JAEEYJ010000166.1 GCA_016291725.1 Solobacterium sp. | reverse complement strand
TACGATCTTGTCCAGATCATCGAAGTGATCGTACTTGGTGGTTTCCTCCTGCATGAAGATCATCGACATCAGTGCCTTGTCGCTGGGATTGACGAATACGTAGTCCCGGACTTTGCCGGTCATGCCTTCCAGCGTGCCTTCTATGACCAGTACGTACATGGGAATGCCGTTGATGGTCGTCTCATATTTTTCCGTGACTTCTGCGTCTTCGGCATCGCCCAGGAATCCGTTGATATACGAGTCGATGCCGAAAGCCAGTATTTCATACGAAGGGATCTTTGTGCTGTCGTCCTTCAGGAGATAGAGCATGGCTGTGCTGCCCTTCCCGGTTTCCGGGTAGTAGTACGGTTCCTTCGCCCGGTAGTTGGCAGGGATGTCCAGCTGGTAGTCTCCGTAGGTGACGGTAATGTGTTCCTGGGTGTCGAAGTCATCAGCAGCGGGCTTGGCTTCATTTTCTGTTTCGGCTGTCTGTTCGGGTTCAGGTGCGGGTTCTTCCTGCTTGGTGCTGCAGGCAGCAAGCCCTGCTGTCAGCATGGCGAAAGAGATCATTGTCAGCAGTTTCTTCATATTAATGAGCTCCTTGGAATATCTATGTCTGCATACTATTGTAGCATCCTACAACAGAAAGCGGCATAAAGACGGCAGGCCTATTTGGCTGAGTATTTGTTAAATAATGTTGATCACTTTGTATATATCCACTGTTCAGGTCCCGTATCTCTCATCAGAGTTGCGGGATCTTTGAATTTCGTCAGAAACAGTGCTGTCATATACATATCCCCGATGCACCCGGAAAAGTGCAAGGCAAAGATAACGCCGACTGCCAGATACCATCCCTGGTCAACATGGTACAGCCAGACCAGGAGCGGTATCAGAATGATAGAAAAGAGTGTAAGCGGCGCCACCAGTGATTTCAGAGCAGTATCTCTGTAGGTATAGATATCCGGCACTCCGCAGAAGGCAGCTGACCAGGTTATGCCAAAGCGCAGTTTTTCTTTTGTCAGAATCTTGTATACTACGCCATGAGTCAGTTCATGAAGAACTATATATGCAAGCAGAGATACCAGCACAACCAGATAATATTTCATGAACTGGCTGAAATCGATGGTGACGTTATCCAATGTTTTGAAAAAGAAGAAGATCAGCAGTGCCGCGATAAGGAGCGAGGCCAGTGTCAGCAACAGCCCTGTCTTCTTGTTTGCCGCATCGATGTGATAGACTTCTTTGTATCCTTCGGGGACTGCCCGTTCAAATGTGATATGTTCCATCCCTGAATACCTCTTTCTGCATACATAACAATGCCAGAGTATAGTTTAAACCTTGTTTTAACAATACCAAAGATATTTATGCATAACAGCGTTTTATACTTCCACTGCCAAGCCGGAGGCCGGATCCCCTCCCCTGCTCCTGAAATTCAATGTAAATTTTAGCACTCAGGTATTGACTTTGCTAAACATCCGAGCTAATACGTAGTTGTAAAGGAAATCAGAGAAGATTCCTGAACAGAAATCCAAACCCTCCATTCCCTTGCATGACATGATTCATTGAATATGAACATGAAAAAGTAAGGAGGCAACAGGAATATAGCTTTCCTAGCTAATGCATGCAATAGTTTTGTTCATCAATATACCGTCTCGTATTATTTTTCGGCATCTTTCTTCTCTCTTCCTTCTCCTCCCTGCGTTATAATACCCTTACCCTGGAGGTACCCTATGAACCCTGACACACTCATGAACTATCCCGATCTCCCCGACAGACTCCCTGCCGGGGATATGCCCAATGCCTATACAGACATCAATGAAGAGATCATACGCAAAGCACGCATTCTTTTCCCCTACGTCGTAGAGGAAATCAATGAACTGAACCAGCGGAAGACCGTCATCTCTGTCTACGGCTCCTCCGGCACCGGCAAGACGTCCATCTCTGCCGTCCTCTCCCGCTACCTGTCTGCTATGAACCTGAATACCTACGTCCTGTCCGGCGACAACTACCCGCACCGTATACCGGTGTACAATGACCGGCAGCGTGAACTGATATACCAGGAAGCCGGAGAGGACGCCCTAGCCATGTACCTGGGCAGTGAGTATGAAGTGAACTACAAGGAAGTGAACGGGATTCTCTTTGAGTTCCATACGGGGAGGGATACGATCTTCCTGAGGAGGATGGGCAGGACACCGGAGTCTCTGTACTATGAGCCGGTATCCTTCAAGGATGTGGATGTGCTGATCCTGGAATGGACGCACGGCAACAACCCAGCCCTGCGCGGCATAGACATCCCGGTGTACCTGGAAGGTACGCCGGAGGATACGCTTGCGGCGCGTCTTTCCAGGAACAGGGATGCCGGCATTGATTCACCCTTCGTCTCCCGTGTCCTGCACCTGGAGTATGAACTGCTGGAGTCCCAGAGGGATACGGCGAAGATTATCCTGCCCTATAAACTGTAAAACCCGGAACGCTCCGGGTTTTCTTATTCTCTACAGCGGCAGCAGGCCCGCCAGTGCGTACATCAACGGTACAAACAGGACTGCCGGCAGCAGATCCGCGACCTTGATCCTGGTAAGGCCCATGATGTTCAGGGCAATGGCCATGATCATCAGGCTGCCGACGCCGTTGATCTCCGTGATCAGTGCCTGGTTGCTCAGGACGCTCTGCAGCAGCCTTGCCAGCATGACCAGCGATCCTTCATACAGGAACAGGGGCACCGCGCTGAACAGGACACCGATGCCCATGCCGCCGGCCAGCATGATGCAGGTCACAAAGTCGAGGATCGACTTGGTGAACAGCACCTGGTTGTCTCCCTTGAGGCCTGCGTTGAGGCTGCCGACGATGGCCATCGCACCGACGCAGACAAACAGCGTAGCCGTCAGGAAGCCCTGGGAGAAACTGCTGTTCCCTTCGGCCTTGAAGCGCTTGCTCAGGCGGTCGCTGAGACGGTTCATATGTCCGTCGATGTCCAGTGCCGTTCCTGCAATCGTACCGGCCACCATGGACAGGATCATCACCAGAGGATTGCCGGAAAGCGCACCGGACAGACCGATGATCAATGTACAGAGACCCAGTGCTTTCATCACCGCGTCCGCCAGCCTGTCATTGATGCCCTTCTTTACAAACATGCCGACCAGGGATCCCAGTACAATCCCTGCCGCATTCGCCAGTACTCCCAGCATGCCCCATCACCTCTGATTCTTCAGAACATGATAACACAGTTCCCGGCCTATGACGCTGCACCAAAGAAAAAGAAGCGTTTCCGCTTCTTTGCTTACTGCAGGAAAGAATCACTGTCCATCTTCGATACCGCAATCGCACTGATCAATGCTGTCCGGCAGGCTTCCTCCTTCGGCGCACCGGCCTGGATGGCCTGCAGCAGGATATTCTGCAGCACAATCCCGTACAGCACCGGCCAGTCCTCCGGTGATCTGCAGAACCTGGAAGTCATGTTGTCATAGATGCCTTCCCAGCATTCATGCACCCTGTGCCAGAGCTCTTCCGCCCGGAAGCCGCATACCATCATCTCACCCGTACCGATGCTGCTGACGAAGGCTGCCGCCATGCCCGGGATCTCTTCCGGACCAAGGGGCACCACCGCTGTACAGAAGCCGGCAACGCTCGTACGGTTCTCCAGCAGGTACTTGTTCAGATCATCACCGAACCAGTACTTCCTGCCCTGTTTGTCTTCTGCGACAGCGAAGGTGCCGTGGACAGCCTTTACTGCCTCATGGCAGGCCATGCCTGCCAATGACGCAGAGAAAACCAGCACCGGAAACAGATCCGTGCCCTTCCCGGTACGGAAGGCATCCTTGAGCATCTCGATGATGCCGCCCGCATGCGCCGCCAGACGCTTTACTCTTTTCTCATCCGTTTCCTTGCCGAACCATCCCATAGACTCATTATACCTCACAGAAAAGGGCCTGTCCTGACGGACAGACCCTTTGCACAGGATCAGAAATCACCGTAGTTGGAGGATTTGCTGCCGACGTTGCCGTTGGAGGAATTGAAGCTCAGCGTATAGGAATTGCCTGCCGGGAACGTGAAGTACTCACTGCTTCCGGTCAGCAGCAGCCTCTGGTAGCTGCCGTAGGATCCGAAGGTTTCATCCTTGCCGAACCACTTTTCACCATCGCCCCAGGCAACGGCCATCCGGTAGCTTCCGCCGCCGAAGTAGGCTGTCGCGGACGCACCGTCACGGATGTACAGAGACTCCACCAGCGCATTGTTGGAATCGTAGATCTTGATGAACATATCATCGTCATCCTTGGTATCGGAGATGGTAACGCTGACGGTGCCTGCCTGGGTATTGCGCTCCACGATGCCCGTTGCCGGACGCTCCTGGATGCAGGAAGCCGCCAGATCATCCGAATCCAGTATGTGCCCGCACTTCTGGAAGCAGGCATAGGCACTGTAGAACAGGCTCTTGTTGAGATGATTCAGTCCCTCGATGTAGTTTGCATAGTAGGATGCCCGCTTGCCGAAGAGCGTGTCGCCGTTCTTCTCGACATCCTTGAATACATTCAGAGAGTCGTAGTCACCGGCTTCGAAGCGCTGCAGCGCACCGAAGTACAGCACCGCATCCTGGGCGCGGCCCATCCGCCACTCATCGATCGTACCCCGCTCGATCAGCTCACGGAACAGCGTATCCGCCTCTGCATTGTTGTCAGCCAGGAAAGCCGCAATCGCCCGGGTATAGATGTTCATGTCCGCACTGTCGCGCACCTCGCCGGCCAGCTCGAACTTCTCCGCCGCAGCAGTATAGTTCTCCACGGAATAGCCTTCCTCCAGGTACTGCATGCCTTCGATGTAATTGATGTACTGCTCTGCGCCTTCCAGCTCGCTCACAGCCGAAATCGTCTCCAGCGCGTCATCGTAATCCTGATCATCCAGGTACTGCAGTCCACGGCAGAACTCGATGTACTTCGGCGCGTCCTTGTAATCTTCCAGGCTTTCCAGCGTCTCGATCGCCAGCGCATAGTCACCCTCGTTCATCGCGGTCAGCGCTTCATTGTAGGTATTGTTCTTCTGGTAGGCAGGAATGCCGAACAGCGCGCCCGCGCCTACCGCTGCCGCCGCAGCCAGAATGATCGGCACTTTGCTGGATTTCTTCTTCTCCGGTTCTGCCTGCTTCACCGGTTCCTCTGCGTTTGTTTCAGGTTCAGATGCCGGCTCCGGGACAGGCTCTTCCACCGCCGCTGCTGCTTCCGCCGGTGCAGGCGCTTCCACCGGAATCTCCTCCGGCTCCATCGCTGCTTCCACCGCTTCCGCCACAGCCGGCTCCTCCACGGCAGCTTCCACGATCTCCTCAGCAGCCGGTTCCCCCTCCGGCTCTGCCGGTGCTTCTTCTGCAGGGACAGGCTCTTCCACCGGGATCTCTTCCGGTTCCATCGCCGCAGCCACCGCTTCCACCACGGCCGGCTCTTCCACCGCTGCCGCGATTGCTTCCTCAGCAGCCGGCTCTTCCTCCGGCAGGGTTCTCTCAGGCACCTCTTCCGTCGTTTCCGCTACGGGTATTATTTCTTTTTCTTCAGGCTTCTCTTCCACAGCCGCCGGCGCACACGGTGAACCGCAGTACTCACAGAATTCACTGTCATCCGGTATTTCAGCGTGGCAGTATTGACAGGTCTTCATACATTCTCCCCCATTATCCGTATTATGAAATGCTTTTGATTATGAACAATGATCTGTATCTCTGCCCGATCGGCAGAGGCTGTTCTTTACTATCAGTATCGTACAACGGCGTTTTCAGGTCAATCACCCGATGACCTTGATTTTCTCCCTTCCTTCACCGAGGAAGTCCACCTTCCCGTCCACCAGGACCACACTCTCCTCCGTGAAGAGGTATGTATCCCTTTGATACATCTCCAGGTACTCAATGGTACTGAGCTCCAGGGCGTACGAGGTATGTTCATGAACCTTCAGTTCACCGGAAGGATACACCGGACCCTGGACGTTCCAGAGACCGATGGTCGGCCCGCACGCATGGCCGAAGAGACCCAGGGGATGCGTGTAGAGTACGGGCCTCAGGGAGGCTTCCTTACCCTGACGGATGCTTTCAACGAAGACTTCGTTGCCGGTGCGGCCGATGACCATGTTCCGGCATACGATGTCCTGGAAGGCATTGTTGCGCCGCATCGCCTTCCGCAGCTCTTCCGGCAGATCCTCCCCGGCTTCCCGCCGCACCCAGCACAGGCGCTGTGTATCGGTGCAGAGATGCAGGTACGTAATGCCGAAGTCACAGTGCAGCAGGTCTCCCCGCTGGATGACGGTATCCTCTTCCTGCATTCCCTTCTCGTTCTGCAGGTTTACATCCGGCGGGAACCAGCAGGTGATGCCCAGTTCATTGACCCGCTTCGTCATGAAATCCATCACATCCCGGCAGGTTGTCTTCCCCGGGGTGATGACCTCATCGCTGAATGCTTCATCAATGATCCGCAGAGCGGTATCCATCACTTCCGGATAGTACTTCAGTTCCGTCTCCGTGCGGGTTTCCATCAGCCGGATGCCCGCCTGGTCATTCCCCCGGAAACGGGCAGTGATGTCCTCCGGAAGCTCCTGCAGGAACTTCCGGTACAGACCGGAGGAAAGACCGTCGGTGTAGGCATAATGGTCCGAGATATCGATATTGATGGTTTCCGGATCATACTGCCGGATGATGCGTACCAGCGCATCCATCTGCGTCTCCTTCTCCCTGTCCCAGTCATGCCGGTAGTACTTGTTCAATACCGCATCGGGCATACTGACGCTGATGCGCTGCCTGCCGTAGTCCGCAAAGACCAGGATGGTCAGCCGGCGTGCCGTCGGATACAGCGCAGGAACGATGTGGTGGAACACCGGATCTTCGTTGTATTCACGGGACGCAATGATCCAGAACGGTGTCCCGGTTTCCTCCATCACGGCCGGCAGGACCTTCTCCAGCCGTTCCTTCAGCATTTCATCCTGTATTCTGTGCTGTTCGTTGATATCGTACATACTGCACTCTCCTTTCAAAGAAAGGGCTGCTCTGCAGCCCTGCCTTCTGCCCCGATGGTATCCCGGGACAGTGCTTACTTTTTCTTCTGCTTGGCCAGTTCCTTCCGCAGGTAATCATTGAATTCCTTGAAGACACCCTTCGGATAGACATCGTCCAGCAGCTCCACCATCCGGTCGATCTGCTTGTTGGTCAGATCATCGTTGCCGATGATGTTGCGGAACTTGTTGCCGACGGTGTACTTGCGGACCGTGACGGCGCTCTTCCTCTCCTCGATCATCCTGCGCACGATGCTGGAGGAATGCGCAAAGCGGATCATATCCTTGTTCAGCAGATCGTAGGAAAGCTTTCCGTCCTTGTCCGTATAGTACGCGACCAGCGCCTCGTACTCCGCTTCATCGATGAGGATTTCCTCCTGCTCCTCTGCCGGCTCCTCGGGCTTCGGATACATATCGTCCGTAATCTTTACACTTGCCAGTTTGTGGTACGGCATGCCCTTGGTG
>JAEEYJ010000165.1 GCA_016291725.1 Solobacterium sp. | reverse complement strand
GGGGGCCTGGTTTCCTGGTCCGCCACGCGGGCTGGATGACCTATCCTGAGTTCCCTTCCAACACCGTGCACCATGATCGTTCCCTGCCCTCAGCGCTTGTTGTCCGGGCAGCTGCCGTTCATGGCGATCAAACCGGTCCGGTTCAGACGAGAGTATACTTTCCCGACTTGGATTACACTGCGTTGTATCCAGGCTGCCTTATACTATCAATCGTTGTCGATCCGAAGGATCTTCTCGACCACCGCACCGGCATCCTGACGCCAGGGGCGTTATACGATGCCTGGAGAAAGAAGCCGGAAGCGGCAGAACAGATTGCCGGAAGGCAGGTCTGGCTGTTTGACACAAACATTACCCAGCGTGGAAAAGCCTGGGAAAGGCCCTGCCTGCTGCAGATCTATGATGGGGGCGCATCCCCTGCTGCGGAACTGGAAGCCGGAATCCGGGTAACCGGCGGTTCTTCCCGGATTGAAGGCCAGAAGTCATTCAATATTTATTTCCGGCGGAAATACGGTTCCCGTTTCCTGGATTACGAGCTGTTCGAGGGAACGCCGCGGTACCGCTCCTTCCGTCTTAGAGCCGGCGGAAACAATACGATATATCTGAAGTTCAAGGACGCGATGCTGCAGGAACTGGCTTCCGGCCTGTGTCCGGGCACTGCCCGTACCCGGCCGGCTGTACTGTTCCTGAACGGAGAGTACTGGGGCCCGTATCTGCTGACGGAAAAAATCACCCGGTGGATGCTCCGGGACCGGTACAGTCTCGATGCAGATCAGATCATCATTTTCAAGGAAGAAAAACTGGATGCAGGAAGAGCGGAAGATGTGCTGCTCTTCCAGGAGCTGATGTCCTTTGCGGACAAGGATATGACCGACCCGGCTGTGTGGGATGCTTTCTGCGGGATCATGGATGTGCGTTCTCTGGCAGATTACTGCGCTGTACGGATCTACATCGGCGACGCTGACTGGCAGCCGGATTCCAACACGATTCTTTGGCGGACCCGGGACCGGTCATTCAACAACGGAAAATGGCAGCCGCTTCTCTTTGATACCGGCTACAGTTCCGGAATGTACCGCGGCTCCACAAATACCGCCGTGGATACGGACCATTTCCAGCTGGCTCTCCGCAGCCATCCGCTTTTCGCCTCCGCAATGCGCAATGAAGAGTTCCGTACTCTATTCCTGGACGCTCTCCGGAAAGCAGGTACGGAATGCTTCGGATATGAAAAAGCAGCCCGGACAATGGACAGGTACGTCGCTGTCTGGGCGCCTCTGATGGACGATTACTACAAACGCTTCGGCAATACCCGCTGGATGTGGGAGGAAAGCCTGACCGATACCCTGGATTTTTTCCGCAGGCGGTATGAGTTCCTGCTGCCGCTGGTGGAGCAGTATAAATGAATCCCCTGCTTTCAGCCGAAAATCCTATGGAATTTCCGCTGCAGCTTCCATAACCGTCTTGCACATTTCACAGGCAGGCTGTTTTTTCTGTGCATGTATGATGCATATTCCTGCGGCTGCAGGACGGATACAATCTCCAGATACTGTAAACACCAGTCCTGTTCAAACAATCGGTCCCCCAGCAAAGGAATCCAGTCCTTCCAGTATTCGTAGGCCTGTGCTTTCATCTTCGCTTCATACGCTGTTCCGGCTGCTTTCCTCAGGTAATACAAACTATCACCGATACAGCTGTCCAGCAGCATCATTCTTTGATATTCCGGGACTTTCTCTGCGATACGCCAGATGGATTCAAATGTCCGGAATTCAACATCAAAGTCCCTGAACCGGATATCGCTTCCATCCAGGGAAGTGCTGATATTGACCTGGTGTATGATCAGTCGGTCCGTGATCCGGACCGTTTTCTTTGATCTATAGATCAGTTCGTAGTAGAACGGACGGTCTTCTGCGCAGCTCAGTTCTTCGAAGCGGATTCCGTTTTCCAGCAGAAAGGCTCTGCGGATGAGTTTGTTCCAGGGAATGATATGGCCGCGGATCAAGGATTCTGCATCTGTATCCGGAGCCGTTGCATACGGACCCTTTTTTCTGCCGATATAGTCAGGTTCCGAAAAGACGCTGCCGGATGCGGCGTCAATATTTGTATACAGGCATTCACAGATATCTGCACGGTATGCTGCTGCAGCCTGGTACCATCGATCATAGGCATCTGCTCCGGACAGATAGTCATCCGCATCCAGAAAGTGTATGTACTCTCCCTCTGCCGCATCCAGTCCGGCATTCCGGGCTGCTGCTGCACACTTGTGCTCCAGAGCGATTACCTTGATGCGGGAATCCTTTGCTTGGTATTCATTGAGGATTTCCAGTGAGCGGTCCGTGGAGCCGTCATCTGTGCAGATGATCTCCAGACCATCAAAAGCGGACGCTGCAACAGAGTCCAGACAGCTGCGGATGTAGTTCTCTTTGTTGTAGACCGGAATAATGACCGAGATCCGTTTTTCCATTGAATCTTTCCTGCTTTTTATGTGCTCATTATACCGGCCTCCTGCAGGGTCTAACAAGGAAAGAGAAAAGGAGGAACCCTTGCGGTTCCTCCTTTACAGATTACGCTTTCCCGTCCGGGAAGCTGGTGGATTCCGAGTGCTCCTCTTCGGGCAGGCCGTACTTGTCCCTTGCATCCGCGATGGCACGCATCAGAAAGGTCATGTTCCGGGCAAGGTTGCGCATGATCTGCAGTCCTTCCTTGTCCTTCTTTACGTCCTCCGCGGTGAAGCCATGGACCTGATTCCAGTAGGTGGAAGACGCGACCGGCATACTGCTGATGGTGAAGTACTTGTTCAGTACATCGAAGGAGGCTGTGTTTCCTCCTCTGCGGCAGCTGACCACTGCAGCACCGGCCTTCATCTGCTTGGAGAAGCGCGTACTGTAGAACAGCCGGTCCAGCAGGGACAGCAGATTGCCGTTGGGTGAACCGTAGTACACCGGACTGCCGATGACCAGGCCGTCCGCTTCTTCAAACAGGGCTGCGGCTTCATTGACGATGTCGTCAAACACGCATCTGCCTGTTTTCCGGCAGGTACCGCAGGAGATGCAGCCGCGGATGTCCTTCATCCCCGTCTGCAGCAGAACCGTCTCCACACCTTCTTCTTTGAAGATCCGGATCATTTCCTCCAGCGCTGCTGCGGTACATCCGTGCTCGTGCGGACTGCCGTTGATCAACAGTACTTTCATAGATTATCCGAACAGTTTGATGGTTTCGGCAGCCATGCGCTTGCCGTAGTCTACAGCGAGTGCGTCCCAGTCATAGTCGGCGGAACCGATCTTGATCGGGCCGATGTGGATCGGAGGATTGCCTGCTGCGCCGCCGCCGGAGTAGACGAGCATGCCGAAGAACATCTCATGCATGATGATGTTCATCATGGCCATCTCGTTGCCGCCCCAGGCGTACTGTGCGGTTGCGAACGCGCCGCCCAGTTTGCCGGCAACACCGTACTTGCCCAGTGTCTCCAGGAAAGCGGTTGTGTCCGCTGCTGCGTCAGTGTAGTACGTCGGTGTGCCGATGATTACGGTCTTGCTTTCGGTCATCCAGTCCATGTCAATGTCATGGTAGGAGAATGCTTTGGCTTCTACGCCGCCTTCTGTCAGACCTTCTGCGATCTTTTCTGCCATGGAGGCGGTAATGCCGGTCTTTGATACGTAAACAACTGTTGCTTTCATGGTTTTCTCCTTTCACAGCTCCTCTGTGTATAAACCGATTATTTGCTTTCCAGATCCAGTTTGTCTGCGATCTCCTTCAGGGTCTTTGCGGACTTCATCAGGGCGACCGTTTCCTTTTCGTTCAGGGAAATAGGAATCTGGGTTTCGATTCCGTCCCGGCCGAGAATGGCAGGCATGCTGAGAACGATGTCTTCAATTCCGTAGGCGCCTGTCATCAGGTTGGATACCGGGAAGATGGACTTTTCGTCGTTGACAATTGCTTCGCAGATCCTGCGGATCGACATAGCGATGCCGTAGTAGGTTGCGCCTTTGCGCTCAATGATCCTGTACGCGCTGTCACGGACGCCTGCCGCAATCTTCTCCATTGCCTGATGGTGATTGTGGTAATGCCCGCGCAGTTCACAGAAATCACCGATCGGAACACCGGAGACGTTGGCACTGCTCCAGGCGACGATTTCACTGTCCCCGTGTTCGCCGATGATGAAGGAATGGATGCTGCGGGCATCAACGTTCAGGTGCTTGCTGAGTTCGCTCTTCAGCCTTGCGGTATCCAGTGT
>JAEEYJ010000164.1 GCA_016291725.1 Solobacterium sp. | reverse complement strand
TGTTCATCATCGCCCGGCCGGAATACTCGTTCCTGAGTTCTTCGATCGTCAAGGAAATCGCTTTCTACGATGGAGACATCTCTGCTTTTATTCCGGATGTTATTCTGGATGAGATCCATGGGAAACTGACGCAGAAACAATAGAAGAGCGCAGTCTCATGGCGCAGGCTGCATTTTCCGAAGGAGACGGACTATGACAAAAAGAACACCGGTAAAATGGGTGATCAGTGTCCTGGTGTACTGTGCAGGGCTCCTTTGCCTTGCGCTGGGCGTTGCGTTCTCCGCCAATGCCGGCCTGGGCATCTCTCCGGTCAACTCCCTGCCGTATGTCATTGCGTCATGCCTGGGGATTGAAGCTTCAGTCGGTACGGTAGTCACGGCCGTTTTCTGCTTCTACATTCTTCTGCAGTTCTTTATTCTGAAAAAGGAATTCAGTCCGGTCAATGTGCTTCAGATCCTGTTTTCCACGCTGTTCGGATATTTCGTCACCTTTGCCAAAGGGCTTCTCGGCAGCTGGCGGATCATGGACGGCTATGCCGGCAGTCTGGTGATGCTGGCAGTCAGCATTATCATCGTAGCCTTCGGTGTCTTTCTGTATGTTAGCGCAGATATAATACCGATGCCCATGGAAGGGCTGACCATGGCAGTTGCCAGGAAACTGAAGAAGCCCTTCGCAAGCGTAAAGACACCGGTGGACTGTGCGGTTGTTGCTGCGGGACTGCTGCTGTCGTTTGCTGTGCTGCATGATCCGTTCCGCTGGATCAGAGAAGGGACTGTACTGTCGGCACTGGTCACCGGCCGTCTGGTTACGGTGTTCCGCAGGCGCCTGGGAGAACGGACGGAAAAGCTGGTTCACGGAGAGTAAAGAATCTACAGTCCGTGCCGGAAACGGTACGGGCTTTTTCTGTGTACGCAGATCCATCAATTTCATTCGTTTTAGCACACGATTGTTGACTGTGCTAAAAAGAGTTGCTATACTGTTAGCAGTCAGAAAGACTGAATGCTAAAGGAGGCGGATGGGAAATGCTGACACCGAGACGGATCGAGATCTTCAAAGCGATCGTTGACGAATACATTCAGACAGCGGAGCCGGTGGGCTCCAAGGCACTTCAGCAGAAATACCGTCTGCCGTACTCCAGCGCTACCATACGGAATGACATGATGGCACTGGAGGACATGGGCTACCTGGAAAAGGTGCATACCTCCAGTGGACGGATTCCCAGTACACTGGGCTATAAGTTCTACTGTGAGAACCTGCTCCAGAATACCGGCCTGGACAGAAAGATGCAGGTTGCGATCCGCGAAGCCTTCGATACAACGAACATGAATATCGAAGAGGCCGTACAGGTATCCTGCCGGGTTCTCTCGGACATGACGAACATGACCGCAGGTGCGATCGGTCCGGATGCGAAAAACCAGCATCTGGCGTACATCAAACTGTTCCCGATCGATGAAAGGAACGCAGTATGCGTATTCATTACGGACACAGGCCATTCTGAGACCAAGACATTCCACTTCGACGAAGATGTCCTGATACAGGACATTGAAAGCTGTACCGATCTGCTGAACACCCACCTGAAAGGGGCTGCGATCGCTGATCTGCCGGAGAGAATGGAGGAGCTCCGTCCGCAGTTCTCCCGTCTGGTCAAGCAGCATGAGACGCTGTTTGCAGCATTTGTCAAAGCGTTCGTCAAGTTCGCCAGTGAAACGGTGTACTTCTCGGGCAGGGAGCGGATGCTGTACCAGCCGGAATTCGAGGACATCTCCAAACTGAAGAAACTGATGGAGATGATGAAGGATACCCAGGGATGGCGGTCGATCGACAGCGGAGAACGCGCAGTGGCACTGCGTACAAACAAAAAATCCGAGCTGACCTGGGTGGATGATGTAGCGATTGTACGAACGAAGTTCCGGATCAACGATATGGACTCCGGCCAGCTGATGGTGGTCGGACCGAGCAGAATGGACTACGACAAAGTCATCTCGATGCTGGAATACGCAGTATCCATCATTGAGAATGTATATTCAGACAACGGAGGCAGACATGAGTGAAGAACTGCAGGAAACAGAAAAAACAGAAGAAGTAGAAACGGAAGTGCTGGATGAGATTCCTGCAGATCCCCGGGATGAAAAGATCGAGGAACTGCGGAAGGAAGCCGCGGATCTGGCAGATACCGTAGCGGCCATGGAAAAGGAACTGGCCGCGTCCAGGGAGAGACTGGCCAGAGCGGCGGCAGACCTCGACAATACCCGCAAGCGTGTAGAGAGGGAAGCGGAAACGCAGAAGAAGTACCGCGTACAGTCGTTTGCACTGGATATACTGCCGGTCATCGACAACTGCGAGCGCGCGCTGGCAGTGGACAAGGACGAAGATGACCCGTACAGAAAAGCGTTTGTGATGGTACAGGCCGCACTGGTCAATGCCCTGAAGAAAGAGGGCGTGGAAGAGATCGAAGCACTGGGAAAACCGTTCGATCCGAACTGGCACATGGCCATGATCAGTGAAGTGAAAGAGGGTGTGGAACCCGGAACGGTCACGGAAGTACTTCAGAAAGGATACAGACTCAAGGACCGGCTGCTGAGGCCGGCAATGGTAAAGGTAAGCGAATAAGGAGGACAGGAATATGAGCAAGATTATCGGTATTGATTTAGGTACAACCAACAGCTGTGTAGCTGTTATGGAAGGCGGAGACGCAAAGGTCATCGCCAATCCGGAAGGACGCAATACAACACCTTCCGTCGTAGCGTTCAAGAACGGTGAAAGAATCGTCGGTGATGCGGCAAAGCGTCAGATGATGACCAACAAGAACACGGTATGGTCCATCAAGCGTCTGATGGGCACCAAGGAAAAGGTGACCTTGGAAGGCAAGCAGTATACACCGGAAGAGATTTCGGCAATGATTCTTTCCTACCTGAAGGACTATGCAGAAGGCTACCTCGGTGAAAAGGTCGAAAAGGCCGTCATTACGGTCCCTGCCTACTTCAACGACAGCCAGCGGCAGGCAACAAAGGATGCCGGCCGGATTGCCGGACTGGACGTCGTGCGTATTATCAACGAGCCGACGGCTTCCGCACTGGCATACGGCATTGACAAGAACAACAAGGAAATGAAAGTACTGGTCTATGACCTGGGAGGCGGAACATTCGATGTTTCCATCCTGGATATTGCGGACGGTACATTCGAGGTGCTGAGTACAGCCGGTGATACCCACCTGGGCGGTGATGACTTCGACAATGTCATCATTGACTGGCTGAATGAGAACTTCCGCAAGGAGCACGGCGTCAACCTGAAGAGCGACAATATGATCCTGCAGCGTTTGAAGGACGCCGCAGAAAAGGCGAAGATCGAACTGTCCGGTACACTGCAGCACGAGATCATGCTGCCGTTCATCTGCCCGAATCCGGAAGGTGTAGGCGCACTGAACCTGGAAGCGACACTGACAAGAGCACAGTTTGAGCGTATGACGAAGCATCTCGTTGACAAGACAATGGGGCCGGTGCGCCAGGCTCTGTCCGATGCGCATCTTACAGCATCCGATATCGATCAGGTTCTTCTGGTCGGCGGATCCACCAGAATTCCGGCAGTCCAGGAAGCAGTCAAGAGAGAGCTCGGCAAGGAACCGAACAAGAGCGTCAACCCGGATGAGTGCGTAGCCCTCGGTGCTGCGATCCAGGGCGGTGTCATCGGCGGTGATGTCCAGGATATTATCCTGGTTGATGTTACACCGCTGAGCCTGGGCATTGAGACCCTGGGCGGGGTTATGACCGTGCTGATCCCGAGAAACACTTCGGTGCCGACATCCAAGTCGCAGATCTTCTCTACAGCAGCGGACAACCAGCCGGCAGTCGATATCCATGTACTGCAGGGCGAGCGTCCGATGGCCAATGATAACAAGACACTGGGCAACTTCCAGCTTACCGGCATTGCTCCTGCAAGGAGGGGCATTCCGCAGATCGAGGTCAAGTTCGACATCGACTCCAATGGCATCGTCCACGTTTCCGCAAAGGACAAGGGTACCGGCAAGGAGCAGAGCATCGAGATCCGGAACTCTTCCGGTCTGAGCGATGATGAGATCGACAGAATGGTGCGTGAGGCGGAAGCTCACAAGGCAGAGGACGAAAAGCGCAAGCAGGATATCGAGACCAAGAACAATGCACTGAACTATATTGCACAGATCGATGAAACACTCGAAAGCGACAATCCCAATGTCACTCAGGAACAGAAGGATGAAGTCAAGAAGCTGCGCGATGAACTTCAGGACTGCATCGACAGGAACGATATGGACGGTCTGAAGGCAAAGCTGGACATGCTGGAGAGAGCGGCCAATGAAATGGCTAAATCCATGTACCAGCAGCAGAACAGCGGCGGTACAGAACAGAATACCTACGGCGATGATGTCGTGGACGCGGACTTCCGTGAAACGAAGTAAAAAGAATACAATCGGCAGATTCCTGGGAGCAATTCTGGGAATTTGTCTTCTGTGCGGATGCAGCAGGAAGCCGCCGGAGCCTGCAGACCATCAGGAATCCCAGGAGGAACCTGTATCTGTCAAGGAGGACTGGTCCTGCTTCAACGGTGTTAAAGTCCAGGCACCGCAGGAGATCAGCCTGTATGATGCACAGCATAAAGAAGCAGGACGCCTGTATGCCGGATCCTTTGTTGATATCGAGTCTGATACCGGAAACGGCTATGTAAAGCTGCGGGACGAAGACTACTTTGTGCGCGGTTCCGAAGTACAGGAAGCCCAGCGCTGGTTTGATCACCGGACATCGCTTCTGCCGTCGGATGAAATCATACGCGCAGGAAAGGATCATGTCCTCTACGACCGCAGAGGCAATGCCCTGCTGCAGATCAAGGAACCGCACGATTACCGGGTCTATGTACGGGCCGAGGGAGAACGCTGGGGTGTTCTGTTCCAGAACTGTGTGTGCTTCATTGACCCTTCGGATGTAACCGAATCCTGGTCTGAGCCGGCTGCGCGGCAGGAAGCAGGCCGGATCCCGGTACTCATGTATCATTTCTTCTACAGTGAAGAAAAGGGAGAGACGAGGATCGACGGCAACTATGTAGAGCAGAATGAGCTGCGCTCCCAGCTGCAGTGGCTGAAGGACAACGGCTGGACGACGCTGACGATGGAGGAAGTGCTGTACTTCATGCAGGGACGGGCCTCTGTACCGCAGAACAGCGTTGCCATTACGATCGATGATGGTGATCCCAGCGTTCATGAATACGCGTTTCCGCTGTTCGTGGAATACGGCATGAAAGCAACGCTGTTCATCATCGGTGGGTGGGGAGAACCCACCATGAGCTGGGATCTCTGGGAAATGCGGGAAGCCGGTCTGGAACTGCAGAGCCATGGTTTCCTGACCCACCAGGGCGGCTGCCCGGGCATGGGACACGGGGGCAGAATCCTGTGCATGGATTACAACGAAGGCGTACAGGATACCATTATGTCCTTTGATTACGTGGACGGGGGATTTGTGTACTGCTATCCGTTCGGTGATGTGAACGAGCATGCCAAGCAGATCCTGCGCGATGCAGGTGCATTGATGGCATTCACAACAGAGCCGGGAATCATTTACCGTGGTATGGACCTGCTGGAACTGCCGCGGGTGCGTGTGATCGGCGGAAACGGACTGGCTGCATTTGCCGGTTCGCTCGGAAACTAGGAAAGGTGAGGTGTATATGGCCGGAAAAAGAGATTATTATGACGTGCTCGGGATTTCCAAGGGTGCGACGGAAGATGAGATCAAGAAGGCGTACCGCAGCCTTGCCAAGAAATACCATCCGGATGTGAACAAGGCTCCGGATGCGGAAGAGAAGTTCAAGGAAATCAACGAAGCCTATGAAGTGCTGCGTGATGAGAATAAACGGAAAGCCTACGATCAGTTCGGCTTTGCCGGTATGGACGGTGCACAGGCAGGCGGGGGATTCAGTGGATTCCAGACCGGCGGCTTCGATGATTTCGGGGATATTTTCAGCCAGTTCTTCGGCAGTGGATTCGGAGGATTCGGCGGTGGTACGTCCTACCGCAGCAACCAGCCTGTCAAGGGTGATAACAAGGTTATGCAGGTGGATGTGGATTTCATGGACGCCTGCTTCGGCAGAACGATGGATTTCAGCATCGACGTGGATGAGACCTGTCCGGACTGCAAGGGCAGCGGCGCAGCATCTCCGAGCGATATTGAGACCTGTGCGACCTGCCATGGTTCCGGTACGGTAATTACCCAGAGAAGATCCATGCTGGGTGTTGTGCAGACCCAGGGTGTATGCCCTGACTGCCGTGGTACCGGCAAGAAGATCAGGAAGGTCTGCCCGCACTGCCGCGGCAAGGGTTACAATACCGAAAAGCAGAAGATCACCGTCAATATTCCCGCAGGAATCAACGACGGCCAGAGCATCCGTGTGGCAGGCAAGGGCGAGCGCGGCATCAACGGGGGACCGAACGGAGATCTGTATCTGCAGATCAATGTACGGCCGCATAAGATGTTTGAACGGGAAGGACAGAACATTCTTCTGGAGATCCCTGTAACAGCAGTGGATGCGACGCTCGGTACGGAGATCGATGTACCGACGATCCACGGCGATGTGCGCATGCGCATTGACGCAGGTACACAGGACGGCAAGATCTTCCGCCTGAGGGGCAAGGGTGTACCGAGCCTCAGAGGCGGTGCCAACGGAGATCAATTATGCACGGTCAAGATTACGATTGACCGCAATCTGACATCAAAGGAGCGGGAACTGTACAAACAGCTGCAGA
>JAEEYJ010000023.1 GCA_016291725.1 Solobacterium sp. | reverse complement strand
GTGCACTGCCTGTCCTTTGATGAATCTCGTTCCGCATACGGGGCAGTCCGCTTCACCATAGCTGTCCAGTTTTTCCTTCAGCTTCTGCGCCAGTACGGCGCTCTGTCCGCTCAGATAGCGCGTATGCAGATCATTGTATTTTTGCTGCAGTTCATAGGCTTTGCAGGCTTCCGCATCGTATTGTGCTTGTTTTTCCTTCAGCTGCTTTTCCAGACGATGCAGAAGACCGGCTCTTTCGAGGAGCCCTTTCTCTCCGCTGAGTTCCTCCCGGCGCTGCTCCAGCTTTTCCAGTATACGATCCGCATTGTTTTTCCTTTGGTCCGCACCGGCCAGCGCCTGCAGTTCCGCTGTTCCGTCTGCCTGCTTCTTCTGCGCTTTGAGCAGTTCGTTTTCTGTTTTCTGCAGTGTGCCTTTCTGACCGTCAAGAGCAGTTTTCCGTTTGCTCAGGGCTTCTTCCGCCTGCTTCAGTTCCTGATAGACAGGCAGTGTATCCTCCAGACTGCGGATTTCTCCGCTCAGCCGTTCGCTTTCTTTCTGCAGCAGGCCGTCTTCTTCGCTGTTCTTTGCAGCAGCCGCAAGCGCTTTTTCCGCCGCTGATTTCTGCTCTTTCAGTGTTCGGATCTGTTCCTGCGTCTGTGCTGCCCGTGCACCTGATTCTGCCGTGATGCGGATTTCCGGTGATACGCGGTGCCAGGCGCTGAATACAGTGCTGTATTCCTTCTCCAGTGCAGTATAGGCTTCCTTCTGGTTTTCCAGGACATTCAGATGTTCCTTGCGGGCATCCAGTTCATCGAGCTGCTTATTGATCTCCTCAGCTTTTACATACGCTTCGATCTGCTTTGCTTCCGCTTCCTGCCGGGATGCTCGTTCCTTTTCCGCCTCCTGCAGCTGTTCACGGTCTGCGGCCGTCAGATTCTCCAGATGCTGCAGCAGGTTCTCGTCCCCCGCCAGCCAAAGGCTTTCCGGATATTCCTCCGTGTTTTCCGGCCGGATAAAGGATTGTTCCATCAGGAAAGCAATCCTGTTCACTGCGTCAGCGCGCTGTTCACTCAGCTTTTTCGCAGACAGCGTGAGAAGCTCTTCATACCGTTTGTACTGGGAATCATCGTACAGTCTGCCGAGAATGTCGGCTTTTTCCGAGCTTCCTGAACGGAGAAACTTTTTGAATTCCCCCTGCGCAAGCATCACAATCTGGCAGAACTGTGCCTTGTCCATACCGATGATCTCCGTAATCCTGCCGGTTACCTTTGAAGAGCCGTCCATGACCGGGGCATCCGGTTCATACAGCCAGGCATCGATCCGAGGATTGTGGTATTCATTCTTTCCTCGTACTTTTGTAAACTTGATCGTCCGTTTGACGGTGTATTCCTTTCCCTGGTGGGAGAACGCAAGGGATACCGTACTGTCCGTTGATTTCGGCGTATAGTTGCTGTGCATATCCTTCGCATCCCGGTCATTCCCGCTGGGCACACCGTACAGTGCGAAAACAATGGCATCAAACACTGTTGTTTTGCCGCTGCCGATCTTTCCGGACAGCAGGAAAAGACCACTGTGGAAGCGGCGGAAGTCGATGGCCGTATGTTCAGCGAAGGAGCCGAAGGCTTCCATTTCCAGAAGCAGAGGTTTCATTGTCTTTCTCCCTTCCCGGCAGCGAAAGCCAGGATCCGGTCAATATCCTTCGGATCGATTTTTTCGTGCGCGTCCCGGCTCCGCACCAGTTCGCCGGCATAGTTTATCACATCCTGCAGGTCATCTTCCGGAGATACACCGCCGTTAATATCGGTATACAGCTGGGTAAAGAGATCTTCTACAGGGCGTGACTGGACCGTTCCCGGCGAAGATGGATCTGCTGCGCTGTATTCATCCCGGTAGGATGAGGTCAGTTCCAGCAGACGTCCGCCCTTCAGGACAATCAGATCTGACAGATGGCTGCGTATTTCAGGCGTGATACGCCTGTCGTTCAGCACAATGCCGTAGTATCCGGCTGTATCGGCATCGTTCTCCAGTTCCTGCAGAACCTGTTCGAAGGAATACGGAAGATAGTGCATCCGGTGCAATGGCTCTATGGAACGGTTGATGATCACCGGACCGGTACCCTTCTCCTTCAGTATGACTTCAGTGAAGCCTTTTGCTTTCTGCCGTGTTTCTTCGAAGTGATAGCACAGCGGAGTCCCGGCATAGCGGACCGTTTCTCTGCCGACCGGATAGGCAGAATGAATATGGCCGAGAGCAGTGTAGTCAAACGCGTTGAAAACACTGAAGTCAATCTGTCCGATGCCGCCGACGGATGTCTCGGAACCGCCCCTCTCTGCCTCAATCCCGTTCTGTGTGATATTCTGATGGACCAGGGCGATATTGCGCACGGCAGGATCGATCTGCTGTACAGCAAGCAGCTTACGGAAGGCTTCCTCGTAGGTCCGGACCTCTTCCTCCAGGATCCGGGAAATCTGTTCCGGGAAGGTATAGGGTATCATCCAGACTGCCACAGGACCGTATCCGTCCGGATCCTCCAGCACGGTATGCATCAGTTCTCTCTGCACGGTACCGGTGATATGCACCTGTTCCTTTGCGAGCAGACTGCTGGCAAAGGAAAGCTTTCTTCCACTGTCATGGTTGCCGGCAATCATGAAAACAGGAATGCCTTCCTCCGACAGGGAACTGAGAAGAAGATCCAGCAGTTCCACCGCTTCCTGCCCGGGAGACGCTCTGTCGTAGACATCTCCGGCAATCAGTACCGCATCCGGCCTCTCTTCCCGGCAGATGCTGAGGAACTGCTGAATCCAGTGATTCTGGTCGTCGATCATGGATAGACCGTAAACGGACTTGCCGAGATGAAGGTCGGCTGTGTGGTACAGTTTCACTTTCTGCTCCTTTCCATCCTGGCGGATGAGGCAATCGCGTAGATGCCTGTCATTACAGCGAATGCACAGCCGGCATAGAACAGCCAGTCAAGCGACAGGAGATTGCTGAAGGCATACAGCATATTCATGATGCCCAGCATCAGAAATACGAAGCCTGTCTGCCGGTAGTACGGCGCAAGATCCATTTTTCTGACAGTTTCCGGCGGCATACCCAGGACACTGTTGTTCAGAGGCATGCCTCTGTGCAGGAAATGGCGTGCTGAAAACATAAAGCAGATCAGAGCGAATACAGAATTCAGGATAAAACCGGTCATTGATACTCCTTCATACGCTGGGAAAGCGTTGTTCTGCGTACATGCCGGTCTTCCCGGCTGATGCCTTCTTCGAATGCTCTGCGGCTGCCGAGCAGGACAAGCGAGCGCCGTGCTCTGGTCACCGCGGTATAGATCAGTTTCTTCTGCAGCATGATCGTGTGCTGCACGGCCAGCGGCAGAACAACGATCGGATATTCGCTGCCCTGGGATTTATGCACGGAAATGCAGTAGGCATGGGTAATGTTGCGGATATTCTCCCCGCTGTAGGCTGCTATGATTCCATCGAAATTCACATACAGCGTAAGATTGCCGTTTTCGTTTTCATCTGCTGTCTCGATTTCTTCCAGGAAGCCGATATCACCGTTGTATACATCATCATCCGGCTGGTTTTTCAGCTGCAGGATTTTATCCCCTTCCCGGAAGATACGTTCTCCGGCTCTGTATTCGCGTCTGTCAGGATCAGCCGGATTGAATACTTCCTGAAGCGTCCGGTTCAGGATATCAATACCGGCAGAACCGCGGTACATCGGTGAAAGAACCTGGATTTCATTCATCTCGTATCCTTTGTTCAGCGCATCGCTGACAATGGATACGACATGCCGGCGGATGTCTTCCGGAGGACAGGCAAAGAAGCGTACATCCCGGCGGTAGGCATCCAGATCTACAGTGCCTTCACTGATTTCATGGGCAAGTGAAATGACTTCGGATTCCTGCTTCTGGCGGTAGATATGCCGCAGCCGGATCAAGGGAAAAGACTCTGAAGCGATCAGATCCCGCAGTACACAGCCGGGAGATACCGACGGAAGCTGGTCTTCGTCACCGATGATGCAGATGCGGCTGACATTGCGGCAGGCATCCAGCAGATGAGAGAACAGCCAGGCATCCACCATGGAAAACTCATCAACGATGAGCAGGTCGGCATAAACAGGGTCATCACTGTTCTTGCCGAAGGTATTGGATTCCAGATCCCACTTCAGCAAGGAATGGATGGTCATCGCTGCCTGGTCCGTCAGCTCCGACAGACGCTTGGCTGCCCTGCCGGTCGGAGCGGTGCAGATGACTTCAGCACCGGGATACAGTTTCCGGTACATCGAAGTCAATGCACGTACGACCGTTGTCTTTCCTGTGCCGGGCCCACCGGTAATGATCGAGAACGGACTGCTGAATACAGTATGGATCGCCTTCTTCTGGTCGTCGTCATAATCAATGCCGGCGGACTGTTCAAGCTGTTCCAGTGAACGATCCAGCTCTGCTTCATCCACCGGATCGCTGATCCGGAACGGAAAGAGCTGCAGGAATCCGGCAATCCCCGCTTCCGCATCATACTGGCTCACAGGATAGACACGGTCCTCCTCCATCACCAGGCTGCGGCTGCGCAGTGCGGTTTCAAACAGTGTGCTGTAGTCGTAGCTGCAGTCCGGTGCCTTAGCAGTGAACACACTGTACAGTTCATCGTACAGTATGTAGGAATCTCCGCTCTGCATGCAGAGGTCCATGGCCAGGGATACCAGCAACGCGTACAGACGCCTTTCATCCTCCTCGGATACTCCGAGATGCCTGGCGATCCTGTCGGCGGTCTGGAAACCGAAGCCATCACATTCTTCAATGACGCGGTACGGATTCTCCTTCAGTTTCTTCAATGCCTCTTTACCATAAGTGCGGTTCAGACGGATCAGGTTTCTCTGTCCGATTCCGGCAACATTCAGCAGACCGATCAATTCCTGCATGCCGTTGTCTTCCTGGGAAATCTGCTCATGAATCATCAGGGTCTTCTCCCGGGAGAGCGGTACCTCCAGCAGTACCTCCGGGTTGTCCCGGATGAGATCAAGGCAGTTCTCTCCGAGCACTTGAACGATTCTGGCCGCCGTCTTCCTGCCGATTCCGGGGAAGGATGGTCCGGAGAGATAGCGTATCACAGCTTCGGATTCCGCAGGAAGGACCGTACGCAGAGACTGGGCATTGAACTGCAGGCCGTAGGAGGGATGCTCCACATATTCACCGGTGATTTCATACATCGTATGCTTTTCGATCACGGGAAAATAACCGGTTACGGTGAGGATCCTTTCCGATTCGTCATTTCGGCGGAAACGGATCACACTGTAGCCGGTTTCTTCATTCCGGTAGACGATGTGAACAGCCTGTCCGGTCAGTTTTACTGTTTCTTCATTCATGGTCTTTGTTTCTTGATTGCCTCTTCCAGGTCCGTACCATTGCGGTAGATGCGGTCGATGACCCCGCCTCCAAGCAGAATATCCCCCAGCCAGAACACCGCTTCCTGGCCCGGTGTAACGCTTCTGACACCCTGCGGATACAGTGCATGGTATCCCCGGTCATCGCGCACCAGCACTGCCTGCTGGTCCTTCTGGCGGTAGCGGAACTTGGCAGTGCATTCAATACGGTCAGGAAGATCTGTGTGCAGATTCATATCAATCAGATCACAGGCATCGGAGTACAGCCATTCCGTATGTGCTTCATCTGTAACGTAGAGCTCATTGCGCTCCACATCCTTGCCGATGACATAGTACGGACCGGTACCGCCGATATCGAGCCCTTTCCGCTGACCGATCGTGTAGTACAGGACACCTTTGTGCTCTCCGACAATGCGCCTGTCAGGAATATTGATGATCCTGCCGGGCTTCATAGGCAGATAGTTGCTGAGGAAGGCACGGAAATCCCGTTCACCGATAAAGCAGATGCCTGTAGAATCCTTTTTGCGCGCGACACCGAGACCCAGCTGCTCCGCGATCCTTCTTACCTCTGTCTTGTCCAGGCTGCCGAGCGGGAAAACCACGTTTCCGATGATATTCCGGTCAATCTGGGCAAGGAAGTAGGTCTGGTCCTTCTGCGTGTCCTTCGGACGGGCAATGACCGGGTTCCCCTGATAGACAGCGTTCGCTGCGTAATGGCCGGTTGCGAAAAGGTCAAAGCCCTGCGCTCTGCCGAATTCGATGAAACGGGAGAACTTGATGTATTTATTGCAGAGAATGTCCGGATTGGGTGTTCTTCCCCTGCGGTATTCCTGCAGGAACGTCATGAAGACATCCTGCCAGTATTCTTCTATAAAGTCTGCCCGCAGCAGCGGAAGATCCAGGATTTCACAGACAGCCTTTGCGTCATTGTAGTCCTGTTCCTGCGTACAGATTTCCTCATCCAGCGTCGGGTTGCCCAATATGTCATCGTTGGCCGCTGAGTCCCAGTTGCGCATGAAAGCACAGGTGACATCATATCCCTGTTCTTTGAGTATCCAGGCTGCAACAGCGCTGTCCACGCCTCCGGACAGGCCCAGCAGGATCTTCTTCATGCGCTGCCTCCTTTGCGTATTTGTCCGCAGATCTGCCACTTTGTACAGTCTGCGTTGCAGTGCCGTGCGCTCAGCTCTTCCAGATGACGGATAAGCTCCTGGTCATCGCATACCATGATCGGCTTCGGCAGTGCGGACGGATTCGCAGCGTAGTAGTCTGCAGCCTGCTCTGCAGGCAGCTTCTGTGGGAAGCTCGCGATCATTTTCAGTGTTTCTTCCCGGTTCAGCAGCACACAGTATAGATTCTTCTCTTCAAAAGATACTTCGTGTTCCTTCAGGTACTGCTTTACTCTGCGTACGGCAGGACAGCCGGGTACGGTATACAGCAGCATCATACAGCGTGATCCTCCTCTGTACGGAAGACATCCGGGTCATCCATGGCTTCCCGGATTCTGCGGCGGAATTCACGGCACCGTGCGTCCTGGGAACGGATGACACGGGGATCCACGTCTGCATACAGTACGTCTCCGTCCGTGAACCGGATCTCCGTCTTTCCGTTCCGGCTCCGGCAGTCAAGGTACAGATCATGGTTGATCCATACGCAGTCCTCTGCGTTCGCGCCCGCGGTCGGCATCAGCAGCGGTCCGTAGTCACTGATCAGGATTGCCGGTTTCTGCACAGCGCCGGTCAATGTACGGAACGCATCCTGTCTGCCTTCTGCAGTAGATCCGAACATACGGCACCAGCGATCGATAAGCTGTACAGGTGCAATGCGGCAGTATACTTCTTTCCTTTCGAAAAGACAGACGGTCATCTGTCTTTCACGGTCAAAACGCACGGATTTCAGAGTCAGCCGGTTTTTCATTGCAGAACCTCGTTGTCCTGATCCTCTTCGTCGCTTTCATCATAGAAACGGTAATAGCTTTCTTCCATGCGCTGCAGTACATGAAAACGATGCTGGGCAATGGCGATGTACAGATAGTAGATGCCGAGCAGACAGAGCACGCCTGTTACAGCTATGGACAGAAAGTCGCTGATGGATTCAATCATAGGTTTATTATATCAATTCCTGAACAAATAGTCTTTCCCCTTCAGCACTTCCGAACGGGACAGCCCGGGATATCCCTGCTGGCGCAGGACTTCATAGGAAACCAGGGCTACACAGTTGGACAGATTGAGGCTGCGTGTATCCGGCAGCATCGGTATGCGCATGCAGGCTTCATAATGCGCAGCGAGGATCTCTTTGGGTATTCCCGTGCTCTCCCTGCCGAATATGAGATAGATATCCCTTCCGGAATCTGCAAAGTCAAAGCTGTCCGGTGTCCGCTCTCCATAGCGGGTTACGAAATACAGTTCCCCTTCTGCACGGTCCAGGAAAGCCTGCCAGCTGCGGTGTACCGTCCACTGCGTCCGGTCACGGTAGTCCATTCCTGCCCTGCGCAGGTGCTTTTCATCCATGTAGAAGCCCAATGGCTCAATCAGATGCAGGTGCATGCCGAATGCAGCGCAAGTACGCATGATGTTGCCGGTATTCTGGGGAATCTCCGGTTCATAGAGAACGATGTGGATCATGCGCGGGAGCTCCAGAGACGCGGTACCAGGAAGCATACACCAGCATACAGCACGATCATGCAGATGAGGAAGCGGATGATGATGCCGGCCACCAGATCAAAGAACAGGTTTCCCGGCAGCATATTGATCATGATGGATGTGCGGGGATCCAGCAGCCAGAGGTCATTGTCGAAGAACAGCAGATGAAAACTGGTCCAGAAATGGTTGAAGTCTACAGCAGCCCAGATCCCGATGAACGCAGTAAAGCCCAATACGAACAATGAACCATTGATCAGGCCTCTCTTCAGCTGTCCTGCTCTTTCGTCGCTCGGCAGCCGGAACACCGGTATCAGCAGCACAGCTGCCAGTATCAGGAAGATACTGCGTACGGTGAGGGCGTTCCGGTAGAGATCACGGACATCGACCATATGGAGCGTTTCCCGTTCGTTGAAGACTTCCCGTTCGGTACCGTGCACCTTTCTGACGATGACGATATCATCGCGGTCATAGCGCAGATAATCCAGCAGAACCACCATGGAATCTATGACGTCTTCACTTTCCATGCCGGTCGCTTCTACAGTATTGTTCTTCTCCAGTTCCCGGCGGTAGAAATCCTTGTTGAAGCAGCAGACATCGATTGTGGTGAGCAGGATCCCCCATACCAGCAGGAAGAAGGCCAGCGCCGTACAGATTTCAGCAGTCTTTTTCATCGAACAGTTTCTCCAGTCTTCTGACCGCTTTGCCGCGGTGCGAGATCAAATGCTTCTCTTCCGGGTCCATTTCCGCCATGGTTTTACCGTACGGCGGATAATATACGATGGGGTCGTAGCCGAACCCGTTGGTTCCTGCCGGTCTGTACGCAATCGTACACTCTACGGTATCTTCAATGACGACAGGCGGACAGTCCGGCTTTGTCCACGCAATCGCACAGACATAGCGGCAGCCCCGGTTCTGCTCACCCTCCATCCGTTCCAGAATGACCTGGTTCTTGTATGTGTACGGTGTATCGTGTCCCAGCCAGCGTGCACTGTGTACGCCGGGTTCTCCCCCGAACGCATCGATTTCCAGGCCGGAGTCGTCCGCAAGGGCTTCCATCCCGAAGCGGTCCGTTACACTCTGGGCTTTGATGACAGCGTTTTCAGCGAATGTTGTACCGTTCTCGTCTATATCTATTTCTTCGGGCAGATCCTTCAGGGACAGAACCTGATATCCATGCGGTTCAAACATTTCCTTGAACTCCTTGATCTTCCCGGTGTTGGTGCTTGCAATGACAATCTTCTTTCCGATCATATCCGGTCCCCTTTGATATCATACCATTCCCCGCCGTCATACGGATGGAAAACGAGATTCGCGGCATTTGCGAAAAACACTTGCACACTCGGGAATAATCGGTATAATAAGTATTGCTGTTGGGATATAGCCAAGCGGTAAGGCAGCTGGCTCTGAACCAGCCATTTCGGGAGTTCGAATCTCTCTATCCCAGCCTCGGAAGCCGGTGATCCGGCTTTTTTTTCATTCTGCTGTGATTTATAATAATGTTTAGATTCTGTTTAAAAGGAGATGCTCTATGTCAGAAATTCGTTCTAGGTTTGCGCCGAGTCCTACCGGCTATATGCATATCGGTAATCTGAGAACTGCGCTCTATGCCTGGCTGATCGCCAGAAAGGATCCCAACGGTAAGTACATTCTCCGCATTGAGGATACCGATCAGACCAGACAGGTCGAAGGTGCCGAGGAAATCATCTACAATACACTGAAGACCTGCGGTCTGGACCATGATGAAGGACCTGATATCGGCGGTCCGGTCGGTCCGTATGTACAGAGTGTTCGCATGAAGGAAGGCATCTATATGGAATACGCGAAGAAGCTGATCCATCTCGGCGGTGCCCACTACTGCTTCTGCAACGAAGATGATGTAGAAGCCCAGCGGGAGATCCAGACAGCCCGCGGAGAAGCCTTCAAGTTTGATGACCCCTGCAAGTATCTCAGCATTGAAGAAGCGGAAGCACGTATCGCGGCCGGAGAAAGCTTTGTCATCCGCCAGACAATCCCTGCCGAGGGTACTACCTACTTCGATGATGAAGTCTTCGGCAGGATCACTGTGGAGAACAGTACGCTGGATGAACAGGTGCTCATCAAGAGCGATGGGTTCCCTACCTACAACTTTGCCAATGTCATCGATGACCATCTCATGGGCATTACGGATGTTGTCAGAGGAATGGAGTATCTGAGCTCCGCGCCGAAATACAATCTGATCTATCAGGCATACGGCTGGGATATTCCGCGCTACATTCACTGCCCGCCTGTCATGAAGGACCAGACACACAAACTGTCCAAGAGAAACGGCGATGCATCATTTGAAGACCTGGTCGCCAAGGGATACCTGCCGGGCGCGATCCTGAACTACATCGCTCTGCTGGGTTGGTCTCCGGAAACCAACCAGGAAATCTATACCCTGGAAGAACTGATTCCGGCATTCAATGTCAAGCACATCGGCCAGAGCGGTGCGATCTTCGATATTGTGAAGCTCACTTCCATCAACGGAATCTGGCTCAGGAACATGTCGCTGGATGACTACTATACACTGGTGAAACCGTATATTGAAAAGGCAGTCCACGGCAATTACGATCTGAAGAAGATCGCTGCAGTTGTACAGCAGAGAGCGAATACACTGAGCGAGATTCCGGAAATGCTGGATTTCTTCGATGCTTTCCCTGCTTACTCCAATGACCTCTTTGTGAACAAGAAGATGAAGTCCGACGAAGAGATCTCCCTGGAATCCCTGAAAGCAGCTCGCGCAGCGCTTGAGGCAGTTGATGAATGGAACGAAACGAATGTACATGACACGCTGATGGCGCTGCCGGAGAAGCTGCAGCGCAAGAACGGCCAGGTGCTCTTCCCTGTCCGTGTAGCGATCAGCGGCAAGCAGTTTACACCGGGCGGTGCGATTGAGATTGCGGATATTCTCGGCAAAGAGGAAACGCTCCGCCGTCTGGATCTGTCCATCAAGCAGCTGGAGGGCTGAAGACAATTAAACAAGAGCCTGTATCATGGATACAGACTCTTTTTTATTTCTTTCGGTAGAACAGGTAGCGCAGCCTGCGCCTTGCATGGCTGATGAACCAGTTTGTCCTTTTCCATGCCGCGTACTGCGATGGGTGGAAGACAGCGTCGAATTCACCGAGAAATTCCAGATAATCGCCGCCGAAACTTTTCTTGAAGTCCGTCTGACCGTAGTATTCATCCTTAGGATCCATGGAACCGGAGATACCTTCAAAGTCGTAGGTCTTTGCGCCCTTGGCGTAGAGATCCTGCAGTGCATAGGAATGCAGCGCGAAGGCTCCGCGGAAATTCATCAGGGTCTTGACGGTATACATGTTCACATTCCATACGTTGACACCCTGCATAATGATGAACTTGGCCCCGAGAACCTGTTCCTTGTCTTCATCGTAGCCATTCTCCTCGATCTCCTTGATCTCTTTCTTCATGGCTTCGATGTTCTTCTGTGCGGCGTCAATGCGGTTGGGATCCTTCAGTACCGGAAGATGGTCCTCGGTTTCCTTCAGCTCCTTTTCGATGTTCAGCTTTGCCTGATGGTAGTTGGTTGTAACGACATAGTAATGGACATCATCCTCGTAGCAGTCCCACAGCTTTTCGAAATAGCGTGCGTCCTTGGGCTTGAAGCCGAGTTTTTCCGACAGTTCATGCTGGCTTTCGACAAGTACAGAGAGTTCTTCCCTGCCGGCTTCATGCACCTTGACCATCCGGGTTTCGTTCTTGTTCGTGTAGTAGGAAAACCGTTTGATGCCTTTTTTGATCTGGCTCCATGGCCGGTCCAGGTTCAGACGGTAGGTAAACCGGCTCATCCAGTTGCCGGAATAGCCGTAGTTGTAGCCGAGGTGGGTATAGCCGCATTCCTTCAGGATCTGCGTGATGTATTCATGGTTGAAACCGTCCTCGACTACATTTCCGTTCCGGTCGTGTTCTCTTCGGGTAATGTTGAAATCCATGCGCAGAAAAGCGGCACCTTTTGCCTGGGAGTATTCATACAGCTTTCCGGCAAAGAAACGGATCAGTTCCTTGTCCGCGATATCGAGATTGAATCCGTACTGGACATAATTGAACCGGACGGGAGGAACCATCATCCGCTTTTCCAGCATGACGGCCGAAGCAATCAGTTCCCCTGCTTCATTCTCTACACCGAGCAGTTCTCCTGAATGGTATTCCGGTGCCTTGAATCCGATGAACGGGCTGGTCTTGGAATAATGATTCAGTTCATTCGCTCTGGCAAAGGCATCGAAGCGCTCTTTGTCTACGTTGGTAACGAAATTCATTCACTGCCTCTTTTCTTTGCGGCTGCGTTGAGCAGTACAGGATACACTTTATCGAATGCCCAGTAAACCAGCGGTGAGAGCACAATATTGAATTCGCCGATATACTCTTCCACGTTCATCAGCCAGTTGGATTTGAACAGTGTCAGGCCGTCATCCAGCGTGCCTTCGATTCCGCCGAAACTGCATCGTTTGATGCCGAGACCGACGCAGCGGTCCATGCAGGTTTTGTACAGCAGGTAGCTTCCGTAGAAGCGCATATAGTCCGGATGATTGCCCATATAGAGCAGTTCCATGAGGCCTTCGTTGTACCAGGCAATGATTCCGCAGGTGACATCTTCATCCTTCCCACAGCGCTCATAATCGGCTCTCAGCCGTTCCAGTTCCTTCCGGTCACGCTCGATATCCTGCCTCAGAGCGTTCTTCTGCTTTTTCGGCAGTTCAGCATTGAGTTTCTCTTCGTTCTCTGCGATGCCTTTTTCCAGCGCAGCAATCTGTTCAGGGAAATCAATCACCGTAATCATACAGATTGCGTGATCGCCGTAGACATTCATGAAATTGCGGAAGTATTCTTCATTCCGGAGCGCAACTTTCTTCCGTACTTCTGTATGGTGCATCATCTCGGAAAACAACGGTACATACTCTGCACCTTCCTTGATCTTCAGGCCTTTGTGTTCCGCCTGTCTGACACATTTGGCTGTTCTGTGCTCCAGATGATCATAGTAATCCGGTTCCACATCCATCTCCGCATTGTACCGCGGCTGAGTGGATTCAATGATATTCGTAGTGAATCCCCGGTGCTGTGCGCCCAGTGACTGCAGCTTTGCGATGATATCCGCATTCATGGTTTCATGCTCGCTGCTGCGGTCCTTGTAGGCATATCTGCGGTACATCAGTGCCGGATCAAAGCGCAGCACCATAGCGTGGTGCTTCTTTGCCAGCGCCTTCAGTTCTTTGATGGTGTACGAGAGCAGTTCATCGTTGCGGTAATCCAGTACCGGTCCTCTCGGTATATACATCATTGTCTTGCCGGCAGCAACATTGCGGATCAGCACCAGCGCAGCAGCGCACAGATTGTTTTCTTCGTCAAACACACCTGTCAGAATCCCCTTCCAGTTGGTTTTGATCAAAGGCCATCTGCTGTTCTGGAACAGACTGTTCTGGTCCGATTCCATGACAAAACGGTCGAATTGTCCGCTGTCTATATTTTCAACAAACCTGTAGTCGGTCATAGTATTCCTCACTGTCTTCCATAGAATAGCACAATCATTCCTGTGTGAGCCAGGAATCCCAGTCGAAGCCTTCCCGGTAATGGGTCAGGTATTTCAGTTCTGCGCGCTCTTCCATGGATACTGTTCTGTCCGGGATTTCCAGTACGTACTGCCCGGAAGCGTTGATGATCCGGGTTCCGCTGCATTCCTGGATACGCTGCAGCCGGTGGTCATAGCGCAGATGTACGTGACCGTGTATAAAGTACTGCGGATGCCAGCGGTCAAGCAGTTTATGGAATGCTCGGAAACCCTGATGCACTGGATCGTCCAGATCGCCGATGCCCTGAAGCGGAGCATGGGCAGCGACAATATCTACGCCTTTGCTGCGGAACAAAGCCGGTGTAAGCCGGGCGATTCTTCGCCTCATCTGTGCTTCGGTATACTGGTAGGCAGCTTTCCGGTAGCGCAGGCAGCCGCCGAGTCCAAGAATACGTATGCCGTTGAATTCGACCAGATGATCGTCAATGAGATCACAGCCCTGCGGTGGATTCTCTGCATATCCGGTATCATGATTGCCGTGTATATACAGTACGCGGCATTTTGCCATAGTTGCAAGGAAAGTGAGATAGGATGCTTTCAGATCACCGCACGCAATGATCAGATCATATTCATCCAGGCAACCAGGACGGTAGTAGTCCCACAGTGCCGGCGATTCTTCATCGGCTACAGCAAGGATCTTCATTGCGGTTTATCCTCCGTATCCTTCAGTGCAGGCTTTACGCCTACCCTTTCCACAGTAGCTTTACCGAGATCGCTCAGTTCATTGTATTTCGGTATGGACCCATGGATATTCTCCAGCAGATAGTCCATCTGTATGATCTCCTCCGGTGTCAGTACAGAGTCATTCTCCAGTACGGTTCCTTCCTTTGTGCGCAAAGGACCGCGGAAAGGATCCAGCGTACCGTTCCGGATACTCTCAAGCAGAAGATCAGCCAGCTTCACCACAGACGGCGGCACATGTTCACTGATTCCCAGCCCGACAACACCGGCTGACAGTCCCCAGTAGTAGTTGAATGCTTTGGTACTGCCTTTGTATTCGGACTGCATTGCATGATTCTTCAAACGCTTCAGGATTTCTTCGTAATAGGTTCCCCACAGCCATTGCGGCATAGCAAGCTCTACGTCGCCTGTTTTATCCAGGCGGATCAGACCGGTGCGATGCACATGGTCGTTGCTGCGGACCTGGTCGATGGAGGAAATGATCCTGATGGGATGGGCAAGCAGGCGCTCCCTTGCAGCGTCCGGACCGCCTACGGTTGTCCATTCAAGGTACACTTCGGTATTCGGATTGACCATCTGTACACCGAGAGCGAAGGCATTGATTCCGGCGATCTGACCGAAGATCGGATAATCGCAGAGATAGCCTACCGGTTCGCTCCCTGCCAGTGCGCCGGCAATCGCGCCGATGATGAACTTTACCTCATACATCCGTGGATAGTAGGTCCGGATGTATCTGTGCGGCTGGTTGAGCGAGCAGTTGAAAACCGTAACATTGGGGAATTCTACGGCAGCCCGCAGAGAAGCCGGCATCATTCTCGGCGAGGTAGTAAAGAGTACCGTATTGCCGTCTTCTGCCGCCCGGCGGATGACTTCGTACGGATCGCGGGACATGGCATCGAAGTAAGCTTTGGTCTCCACCTGGCCGGCCATAGCCTGCGATACATACTGCCTTCCTTTTTCATGGCTGTTGGTCCAGCTGGAAAAGGCAGGCGAGGCATCATGGATGAATGCGGCTTTCAGTATACTGGGCTCCGTTACGGATATTACTTTTTCAATGATGCTGGGACGGCGGTCCTTCTCCGGCACTGTCCTTACCTGGATCGGGCGGGGATCCTGCTTGAGAAAGACTTCTTCCCGGATCTGCTTCAGAAAGGATTTCAGTTCGGTATCGGTCCGGCCGCGGAGTGCCTCATAGCCGTAGACTTCCAGATAAGCAAGCAGTGCATCGCCGCCGGCAATGTTCATCCTGCCGGCATTGATTTCTTCCAGAGCGGACCGGAAGCGGTAATAGTCTGCCCGGAACATGCGCTGTTCACGGTCGTCCCAGATATGATCCTTTTCCTTGCCAAGCAGTTCCAGAAGCTTCCGGCAGCTTCCTTGTTCTGTACATTCAATGAAGCGTATGCCTGTCAGGCGGATGAATTCACGGTGCTCATAGTATAGTTCGACAGCCGGTGATCCATCTCGTACCGGAAGTATGGACTTTACGCGTGCCGGGATATTGACGGCATCAAAGTATTTCAGCACGCTTACACGTTTGTTGCCTTCCGCGGCATAATACCGGTTCATGTACTCATAAGCCCGTACAGCATCCCGGATTCCTTCTTCCAGATGGGAACGGCAGAGAGCTTCCCATTTGTAGGCGAACTCCGTCCCCTCCTGTGCGAGGGGCATGAAGTTGCGGGCAAAAAGATTGGCTCTGGCAGCGGAGACGGTACCGGCAAAGAATTCGGCAGGCACCTGGATG
>JAEEYJ010000163.1 GCA_016291725.1 Solobacterium sp. | reverse complement strand
GACAGGCTGGAAACCTTGGCGGTTACATCCAGTTCGAAGTTGTACTTGTCGGATACTTCCTGCGTGATCCTTGTCGCTTCCTTGCGGTCGATGAAGGCACCGCTTGTCGGTTCATCACCCAGGATGATGTTGTCGACAATACTGAAGGAATTGATCAGCATGAAGTGCTGGTGGACCATTCCGATTCCTGCTTTGATGGCGTCCAGCGAACTCTGGAAGTGTACTTCCTGGCCTTTGTAGGTAATGGTTCCGCTGGAGGGTGACTCAATGCCGAAGATCATCTTCATCAATGTAGACTTTCCGGCACCGTTTTCACCTACGATGGAATGGATCTCACCTTTTTCAAATTCCATGTTAATGTCACGGTTGGCTACGGTTCCGTTGGGGTAGACCTTCGTGACTTTATCCAGTTTTAAGATGGTATCTCCAATCATAGTGTTCTCCCTATCTTATGAAAAACAGAGTTATGCCCTGCCAAAAGACAAGGCATAACTCTTCATGAAATGCTTGGATCAGTCAACTCTGTTTGCGTTCAGAACAGGCGGCCACTCAGCATCGTAGTCCTTCATCTCGAGTGTATCGACGACTTCGACTTCACCTGCTGTAACCTTTGCCAGTGTGTCAGCGATTTCAGCTCTGACTTCCTCAGGGCAGTTCTCGAGGTAGAAATCGTTCTCTGCCAGACCGACACCGTTCAGAGCAATACCCCAGGCCTCAGCTGTTCCCAGCTTGGAATCCAATGTACCATCAGCCAGCATCTCGCAGACAGCCTTGAAGGCAACGCCTGTGTTCTTCAGAGCGGATGTGAGGATTGTGTTGGCCCAGTCAGGGTTTGTATCCTTGAACTGCAGATACTGGTCCTGGTCAACGCCGATGCACCATACATCATCATGCTTGGAGCAAGCTTCGATAACACCATTTCCCAGACCGCCGGCAACCTGCCAGATGACATCTGCGCCCTTGGCGATCATGTCTTCTGTAACTTCGTTGCCCTTCGCTGTATCTGTGAAGGAACCCGGATAGGATACGCAGTACTTGACACCCTTTTCAGCCAGAACCTGAACATAACCGCCGATGAACTGGTTCATCGCCTGGTTGTCCATACCGACAACGACACCGACTGTGCCTGTCTTTGTCATCGCTGCACTCAGAGCACCGACAACATATCCCAGGTCATCCAGAGCCCAGTTCGCTGCATAGAGGTTGGCAGGAACACCGGTCTCAGGCAGAGCGGAGTAGTCGAAGTTGTAGAACTTCTGATCAGGATACTTCTCAGCAGCCTTGTAGAGGAAGCCCTCATAGGTGTTGTTACCGGAAACAACCAGGTCATACGCACCGTCTTCGCAGACGTTGTCGAACCAGTTCATCCAGTTGGATTCATCAGCTGCGCCGGACGGATCGCACTCGAAGATTTCAACGCTGATGCCGTTGTCAGCTGCGTCGACTTCTCTCGCTGCGATTGCCAGAGTATCGAAATAGGACTGGTCGCCTGTGAACGGGAGCAGGACGGCTACTTTGAAGCCTTCCTTTTCCGGCTCATCGCCACCGGTGGGTTCTTCGCTGCCGCCGCTGCAGGCAACCATGGAAGCCGCAGTCATGACAGCGAGAACAGAAGCAAATAACTTTTTCATTTCTTTCTCCTTTTCCCCTATATGTTTTAAAGTTGCCGAGCAACTCAAAAACCTTTCGGACACAGAAATTTTACCATTGAACAAGGTGACCATCAATCCATATTTTCACAGGAATTTCATGATTTGCCGCGCACTGCAGCATTCACCGGCAGTGCAAGGGTGAAATGAGGACGGAATTCCTGTGCATGCTGTATGCTGTATAATAGAAGAACCAAGGAGGTACAGCTATGATCGGTGCGTACATAGTGATTGTAATCTGTACAGCAATCTTTGCGATCAAAGTGCTGCAGGGCGGAACGCAGGGAAAGAACGACCTGCTGAAATATGTACTGATCCCGATGCAGGTGAAGCGGGGACAGAGATACCGTCTTCTGACCGCGGGATTCATCCACTTTGAACTGATGCACATCATGATGAATATGTATTCCCTCTACAACCTGGGCGTCATGGAGTATATTCTGGGCCATTTCCGTTTCATGACCGTACTGCTGGCTTCCATCATCGGCGGCGGTCTGATGTGTACGTACTTCGGGCGCCAGGATACCGCTACCATCGGGATCTCCGGCGGTCTGTACGGTCTGCTGGCGTCCTACATTGTCTGGCTGTTCAAGACCGGACTGATCTGGCGTACTTCCGTACGCTTCAGCATTCTCCGGATTGTGTTCGTCAATCTGCTGATCAACCTGATGCCCGGTGTATCCAGGCAGGGACACGCCGGCGGCTTCCTTACCGGACTGCTGATGTCCTTCTTCATGCTGTAGTATGAAAGCGGTACTGTTTGACCTGGACGGCACACTGCTGCCGATGGACAACGACGTATTTACCCGTGTGTATTTCAAGCACCTGGCCAGGAGTGCGTACAGCTGGGGATTCACGGACAGCGAAGCCTTCATCAAAGCGATCTGGCACGGTGTGGCGGCTATGGTAGGCAATGATGGTACAAGGACCAACATGGAGACCTTCTGCACTTGCTTTGAAAAGGATACCGGCTGCCATATCCCCGATGTACTGGAGCACTTCTCGTACTTCTACGAACATGAATTCCATCAGGCGAAGGAGGCTACTTCTCCCGCACCGCTGGCGAAGGATCTGGTGAAGGCAGCGCACGAAGCCGCGGACCTGGTGCTGCTGGCGACCAATCCTTTGTTCCCGATGAACGCGGATGAGACACGGATGTCCTGGATCGGCCTGAAGGCAGAGGACTTCGACTATGTAACGACTTACGACAATTCCTGCTGGTGCAAGCCCAGTCCGGCCTACTACACAGAGCTGCTGGAGAAATTCTCTCTGCAGCCGGAAGACTGCATCATGATCGGCAATGACATGGATGAAGACATCATTGCGGCAGAGAAGGCAGGCATAAAAAGCTGGCTGCTCAATGATTTCCTGATCAACAGGAGGGATGTGGAAATCCACTGTCCGCAGGGATCCTATGAAGAAGCGCTGGCCTATGTAAAGAGCCTGAGGAAACAATCATGACGGAAAAGAAAAAAGGATACCAGCCGTCCCACTGCAGCGGCTGCTCCAACCAGTGCCATCTGTCTTCACCGCGCTGCATGATCGGTATGCGCTACAAGATCAACATCGGCTGGAAGGAACCGGAAAAGACGGAAACAAAGGACGAGAATCCTGATAGATAAAAAGAACCACAGTGGTTCTTTTTAATTATTCAGAAAACAGTATCCGGAAGATCTCTTCCGCAATGGCTCTGTTGCCTTCCCCGTTGGGATGAACCCCGTCCCAGAACCATTCCGGATGATTCTCCGTCAAGCTGTACAGATCCACGCAGGGAACACCGAACTCTTCCGCTGCTTTCCGGAGGATGGCTGTTTCTTCATGCAGCGCATCCGGACTGATGCCGTAGCTGCGGCCATCATAGACATGCGGGGGAATCACGGCACATACATGGTCTTTATCCGCCAGGCTGATGTAGGTCTGCAGGAATGTGCGGTATTCCGCCGCAAAGCGCTCCTTGTTCCAGTTGTATAGGGAAGCGTCGTTGGTTCCCAGCATGATCACATAGTAGTCAGCGCCGCACTGCAGGCTCTTCCTGCATGCTGGTTCATTGATGTACGGCTGGTCGGCACCGCTCTGCAGAGCGGCTCCGGGAACAGCGTAGTTCAGCACAGTATCTTCCTCGCTGAGCATGCCGGCCAGATAGGCCTCAATGGTTTCATCTGCTTTGTTCGGCGCCCAGACGCCGTAGAAGATGGAGTCGCCGATCAGGGCAACCGCAATCGGTTCCTGTACCGCAGGTTCTTCCTCCACGGCTGTACAGCCGCAAAGCAGAACAGCCCCCAGCACACCCATTGTCCTACGCATGCTTTTCCTCCACGATGTGGATCCATTTGCCGCTGTTCAGCCGTGATACGCACCATACAGACTTTATGATCAGATCCAGTTTCAGGCAGATCATCGCCACCCATTCCGGTGTATGCAGCACAAGGCCTGCCAGTGCGCCTGCCGGTACCGATACTGCCCAGAGGAACAGTACATCCGCAACCATCAGGAAACGCGTATCTCCGCCGCCGCGCAGTACACCCTTGGTCATCACGCTGGAAACCGCCTGGAAGAAGATGATGAACACATAAGCGTACATCAGATGCCTTGTCAGGCGTACCGTTTCCGGCGTGAGGCTGTACATCCGGATGCTCAGCGGGCCGAAGATGAATACCAGCAGGGAAGCCGCGAGACCGAACACAACACTGAGGACATAGAAGGTCTGCCCCATCTCCTGGGCTTTGTGCTTGTTGCCGGAGCCGATGGTCTGGCCGGTAATGATGCCGGAAGCGTTGGATACACCCTGGATGATGACGGTGCACAGGCGGTCTACGACCTGGCAGATCGCATTGGCTGCGACGACAGCTGCACCCATATGCCCCAGTACAATGGAAACGGCTGTATTGCCCATGCCGAGCATGAAGTCGGAGATGAGCACCGGTGCACCGAGACGGAAATACTTGGCGTAGAATTCCGAAGAGGGGGAATGCAGCAGATGCCTGAAGCGCAGCCCCAGTTCCTTGTCGATGAACAGGATATAGATGAAGGTTGTCAGGAATTCGGAGAGCCTGGCAATGAGAGTGCCCAGGGCAGCGCCGGCAATCTCCATTCTCGGCGCACCGAGTTTGCCGAAGATGAAGACCCAGTTGAAGAACAGGTTCACAAAGAACGAAATGATCGATACCACAAGTCCCAGCCGGGGCTGCCCGACGGAACGCATCAGCTGGGCATAGACCAGGCCGGTGCCGTGCAGGGCGAAGATGAAGGTTGTAATCTTCAGATAGCGGATCCCCTGGGCGACTACCTCTGTTTCGTTGGTAAAGATTCCCATGATGTTCGCAGGGAAGAACCAGGTCAGCAGAGCAAAGAGGACAGCAGCGCCGAGCGACAGGCGCAGAGCCATACTGAAGGTCTCATGGACCTTGTCCTTGTTGCCGGCGCCCCAGTACTGGGCAGCGAGCACGCTGGATCCACCGATGATGCCCATGCAGATAATAGTAAAGATATTGTAGTACTGGTTGGCCAGGCTGGATGCGGAAAGCTGCACTTCGCCGAACTGTCCCAGCATCATGGTATCCAGCATGTTTACACCCATGTTGATAGCCTGCTGCAGGGCGACCGGCAGCATGATCCCGAGCACTCTGATATAGAACGCTTTATCTCTGATGATATTGATATGCATGTTCATTATTATAGAGGAACAGAATGGGTTTTGGTCAGTCCGGCAGGCTGTTTTTCCGGAAACTGCACACAGTTTTGCCGGCCGTGGTGGATCTGCCGGACAATCATCGTGAGAGCACATTACTCTATTGCATAAGTCTGATATAATGTACAGGCTGAGGATATATCAATGAGCGAGAAACTGACACCGATGATGGAACAGTACTTTGAGATCAAAAAGGACTATCCTGACACACTGCTGTTCTACAGGATCGGTGATTTTTATGAAATGTTCTACGATGACGCAAAGACAGCGTCCAAAGAGCTGGATCTGATCCTGACGGGGAAGAGTGTAGGCACGCCGGAGCGGGCACCGATGTGCGGTGTACCGTACCATGCTGTCACACCGTACATCCAGCGCCTGGTCCAGCGCGGCTACAAGGTTGCCATCGTGGAGCAGACCGAGGACCCGAAGGCAGCCAAGGGACTGGTGCGGCGTGATGTGGTGCGCATCATCACACCGGGCACAATCATGGATGACACAAACAATGAAAAGAACAGTGTCTGGCTGGCATCCATCGAAGACTGCGGCTACAGCTATGCACTGGCCATGGCGGAAGCCAGCACCGGCGAGACCATGATCCGGGACTGCCGTCACACCTTTACCGAACTGATGCAGACACTGCTGAGAAACAACGTACGGGAGATCGTTGCCGGCACCAGCTTCGATCCGAAAGTCATCCAGCAGCTGCGGGAGATGCACATTGCGGTATCCTACTGCGACAGTACGGAGATCAAGGAAGACTACACTGCGCTTGCGTACGAGATCCGCAGGGAACAGGACAGGGCGGCCTACGGCCGGATGCTGGTGTACCTGGAAGAGACGCAGAAGCATCTGCTTGAGCATGTACAGCCGGCGTATATTGAACGTGAGGAATCTGTACTGTACATGGACTACAGTACCCAGCGGAACCTGGAGCTGACGGAGGCCCTGCATCCCCAGAACAACGGTGAGACGCTCTGGTCCTTTCTGGATGTCTGCCGGAGTGCGATGGGATCGCGGAAGCTGAAGCAATGGATAATGAAGCCGCTGGTGGACCGGGAGAAGATCGAACAGCGCTATGACCGGGTGCAGGCACTGATAAAGAACTTCCGCACCAGGCAGAAGCTCCGGGATCATCTGAACCGGATCTACGATGTACAGCGCCTGATTGCCCGCTGCGCAATGAATACAGCCACAGCTGTGGACTGTCAG
>JAEEYJ010000162.1 GCA_016291725.1 Solobacterium sp. | reverse complement strand
TACAGCAGCCAGCCTACCAGCATGAACGTAATGAAAATGCCCCGGATCCCGGCACCTGTCACAAAGGCCACCACAATGACCAGCAGATAATACGGGAAAGCAATGAATGTATCAATGAGCAGGGTAATCACCCAGTCCACCTTCCCGCCGAACCAGCCCGCAGCCATGCCCAGGAATACACCGATGGTAAACGGCGCAATCTCCGCCAGCACCATCAGGGAAAGATCCACCCTTCCCGCATACAGCACCCGGGCCAGAATATCCCTGCCCAGCTGGTCCGTACCGAACGGATGCACTCCGGAAGGCGGCAGAAGCACCGCTGTCAGATCCTGCGCATACGGATCATATCCATACACCAGCGGTCCCAGCACTGCCAGCAGTACGATCAAGCCCATCAGGCACAGCCCGGTCTTCAGTGCCGGCTTCATCTTCTTCCCGTTCATTTGTTCATCCTCGGATCTGCCTTATGGGCAATCAGCTCCGTCACCAGACTGATCACCACCACAAAGACCGCACAGTACAGCGCTATGGCCTGAACGAGCGGAAAGTCGCGGTTGGAAATCGCTTCAAACAGCAGCTTGCCGACACCCCTCACAGCGAATACCTGCTCAACCACGAGCGTTCCGCCGATCAGGTAGGAGAGATTGACGCTGAACAGCATCAAAGAAGGTACAAACGCATTGCGCAGTACATGCTTGAACAGTATGGTGCGGGGAGGTACACCGGCTGCCTTCAGCGTGACTACAAAATCCGCTTCCAGTACTTCCAGCAGCCGTTCCCGCAGAGAGCGCACCAGCGGCGGAATCTGTCCGAATGCCACCGTAATGGCCGGCAGCGTAAGGCCGCGGAGCATCCCCTTGTCCAGACCGCCGACCGGAAACCAGTGCAGATGCACCGCGAACAGCAGAATGAACAGCAGTCCTGTCCAGAATACCGGCATTCCCTGTGTAAAGGCAGGAATGACCCGGATGATATGATCGAACAGCTGATCCCGGTGCGTCGCCGCAAGCACAGCGAGAACCAGGGATACCGCAGCCGTGATCAATGTCGCCATCAGTACCAGAAGAAGGGTTACCGGCGCATACTTGAAGACCAGGGAACGGCTGGATACACCGTACTTGATCGATGCCCCGGTATCTGCCCTAAGGAAGACATTCTTCACGAACATGACAAACTGTTCCGGCAGGGACAGGTTCAGCCCCAGCCGTTCCCGCAGCGCTTCCAGCGACGCTTCCGACGCATGTTCTCCCAGCACCATCACCGCCGGATCGCCCGGCACTAGGCGGATGAGGAAGAACACCGCGATCATAACGAAAACAATGACCAGCAAACTGCGAAAGAGCGCTCCCTTCACCCAGTGCCGGAAGCGCTTCTTCTCTTCGGTATTCCTTTTTGTCTGAATACTGTCCAAATCTGCCTCTTCTGTTTGCTATTTGAATGTCACGGATGTGAAGACCGGACTGCCGTTGGGACGGTAGACCAGACCTGTTACATTCGCTCTGACGCCGTGTACACGTTCCGGATAATAGAACGGAATATACGGAACATCATCGGCCAGGATCTGCTGCAGAGAGCAGTAGACCGCATGCCTTTCATCACCGTCCGGCGTAGTCCGTCCGCGATCCATCAGCGCGACGGCCTCATCGCTCTTGTAGTTCGTCCAGTAGCACTGGCTGAAGCCGTTGGGATCCACCTGGAACGCGAAGATCGAGTTCGCGTCCGGGTAGTCCGCGATCGCACTGTTGATCATCATATCATAGTTCAGGTTCTTGAAGTCCTGGCGGAATGCCGCAATCTCCTGCGCATTGATCGTAATGCCGATGCCGATCTTCTTCCCGGCCTCCACAACAATCTGCGCCTCCTGCGAACGTACATAGTTGCCCGAGGCAATGCTGATGGTTGTCTGGAACCCGTCCGGGTATGCGCTCAGCTTCATCTCTTCCGCAGCCCGGTCAGGATCATAGTCCAGCACTTCGATCTCATCCCCGGCATAGTAGCGCAGTGCCGAAGGAAGTACGGAACGTGCCGTGACACCGTAGCCGAATGTCAGCGCCTGCATCATCTCCTCCCGGTTGATCGCCAGAGCCAGCGCCCTGCGTACATGGACATCGGAGAAATGCTCATCCAGCGTATTGAAGAACAGTTCCTCGATCTCCCAGCCTTCCGAAGCGATTACATAGGTATCTTCACTGTCTGCGATACTCTTTGCATTGGCAAATGAGATTTCATCCGCCGCGTCCACATCACCTGCCTTCAGCTGGTTGATCAGCTGGTTGTCATCCTCGATGTAGCGGAAGACCAGACGGTCGATCACCGGCTTGCCTTCCTGCCAGTAGTACGGATTCTTCACGAATGTCACATCTCCGCTCGGATCCCATTCTTCGACCATGAACGGTCCCGTACCGACCGGGTGCGCAAAGAACTCTTCCTCGCTCAGTCCGTTCAGATCCTTCGGAACAATACCGTTGGAGAAGTTCGCCAGTTCAGAATAGAACGGAGTATACGCTGCATTCAGCGTAATGACAACTGTCCTGTCATCCACTGCCTCGATGCTCCGGATATCGGCTTCGATCGGCAGCGGACCGCCCACTTCCAGATGACGCTCCAGGGAATACTTCACATCCTCCGCCGTGACATCCTGTCCATTGGAGAACTTCAGGCCGTCATGCAGCACAAACGTATAGACCAGACCATCCTCACTGATCGTGGAATCCGCGAGATAATCCGTCACAACGCCTTCCTCGTCGAACATGACCAGAGGCTCAAACACCTGATCGATTGCAAACGCATTGTTTTCTGTAATTTCATTATGAAGGTCAAATGATGTAACGGATGCCTTGCGTGCATAGACAAACCGTACTTCATCTTCTGTTTCCGGTGTGTCCGCACCGCATCCTGCCAGTCCGAAGACCAGCGCCGCTGCAGGAATCAGCCAGTATTTCTTAGCCCGCATATCCTTGCCTCCTTGAATACATATCCATTCTATGCACAATTTGGCACTATGTATATTTCCAGAACAGTTATTTTATATAAGACCAGATTCCAGAAAAACAAATGAGCACAGCCGTGCTCATTCATCTTCCTTCCAGTAATCCACGCTTGTTTCGCTGAGCAGCGCAGGCATGGCATGATGCAGCGCAATGTACTCCTTGGACTGCGGCCAGTACAGGCAGTCCGTACGTGTCGCAAAGTCCAGGATCAGGCAAACCTTGCCGCTGTCCATGTCGAATCCTGTTTCATAGCCGGTACGGTTCTGCAGCTCCGACGCAGCGTCCTTTACCGCGTCCAGCAGTTCCTCCAGATCCTCCGGATCCACCGGCTCATAGATGTTCACACTCCGGTACATAGATGCTCAGATGACATTGAAATCATGGTCCCGGTAGGAGAGCAGCATCTCTGCCGCATCATCACCGTATTCCTTCCTGAACGCTTCCAGGACCGCATCCGCAGCGTCCGTACCGAACACAGCGTCGCTGACTTCCTTGAACGCCCAGAATATATGAGCGCAGTGGAATGAGAACGGCATGATGTACTCAGGGTGCTTCGAATGGTTCTCCCCTTCCGCGAATCCGGCATTGCGTACTGTCTGGATACAGTAATCATGGGTATTCAGTGTCTGGGGCACTTCATAGACCAGATAAGGATTGAAGCCCCGGCAGATGGAATTGTCCAGATGCGCACAGTAGACGCTGCCGGCTTCGGTCATGCCCATCCTGCGGAACTGGGTGTGCCACGGGCAGCGGGTGATCTTCATGGTCAGATCCGGCGACCACTCCGTGATCGTGGACTGGTTGGAAACACCCTGCTCGATGGCATACGCACTCGGCTCCCACTCCCCGTATTCCTGGTAGGCAGCATAGGTCAGTTCTTTCCCGTCGCGCAGGGCTCTCTGGGCCATGCGCCTGCCCCGCGTTGAAGCATAGTACTGTGTGGCATGGATAAAGACGTTCTTTCCCCGTTCGCCGTATCTTCCGGTGAGTTCCCGGTAAAAGGACGCGGCAATCCAGGCATGTGTCAGTTCATTGAACAGATCCGGCATACGTATTCCTCCTTGAACGCAGATCAAGATAGATAAACAGTGCGAAGGCAATGATGCAGAAGGCGATTCCTCCGCTGAAGAAAAGATTGAAGCTCCCGGTAAAATCGTAGATGTACGGTACAATGACCGCTACAAAGGCGCCGATGAAGCCCAGCACCGACTGCAGACGGCTGAGTCTGAGCTTGTACGCTTCCGGCCCGTAGATGTCCAGCAGTACAAGCGGCTGGGAATTGACGTAGATGGCGTATTCCGCACCGAAGAGCACCGCTGCCAGATTCAGTGCCATAATGCTGCTTTGGGCAAAGCGGAAGAGGATCATGGAAGCCAGTACCGCCAGCAGGAAGATCTCCGTTGTACGGTAGATGCCGATCCGGTCGGACATCACACCCAGCAGCAGCTTTCCCACCACGTTTCCGATCATACAGTAGGACGTGAATACCGCACCGGCTTCCAGTGTATAGCCCAGAGACAGTGCGTAGATCGGCATCTGGGCTGTGAAGTTGACCAGTGTGCCCGGCAGCAGCATCGCCACGGCTACAACCGCGAAGACAAAGCCCGGAACAAAGCGGGAGCCCCCCTCCGTATGCACTTCTTCTCTGACCGGGGCTTCTTCTGCCCCGTAGGGCTGCAGGCCGCTCTCCTGCGGTGATACCTGGAACAGGAGTATTGTCGGCACCAGGATCAGTACGGCACAGGCAGCCGAAGTGATCAGTACACTCTGCCGCCAGCCCACTGCACCGATCATACGGGAGAATACCGGACTGAGCAGAGCGCCGGCAATACCGGAGCTGGACATCGTCAGGCCCAATGCCAGACCCCTTCTCTTCACAAACCAGTTGTTGATGACGATGGAGACCGCCACCAGATAGCAGCTCCCCCCGATACCCGAGACCACTGCCGCAAGATACCACTGCCACAGATGATCAAAGAACGCCAGTACCGCAAAGGACGCAATGAACAGGATCTCGGTCACCAGCAGCACCAGTTTGCCGTTCTTCTCCACGAACAGCCGGGTGACAGCCGTGACCGCAGCCGCACCGACCAATGATTTGATCATGTAGTATACGGACAGATCGCCTGTCCGGAAGCCCATGTCCTCCACCATTGCTGAAAAGAACACACCCAGTGTGTTGGACAGGATACCGCTCATACCAGCAAAGATCATGATCAGGCCGGCCAGCACCAGCCAGACCTTTATCTGTCCGTCTTTCCGTACTGCCACAGTCTATTCTCCGAATGTGATTCTCATCATGCGGTGCGGGAACTTCTCCTCTTCATAGAAGATCTCACCGTAGGGTTCAAAACCGAGCGCTTCATAGAAGCCGACCTTTTCGATCATGGAACCCAGGATCATCTCCCCTGCGCCCAGTTCCTTTGCCTTGCGGATGCACTCCCTGACGCACATGGCCGCATAGCCCTTTCCTCTTTCCTCAGGATAGGTGCACAGCCTCCCGAAGCGCAGTGTGTTCCCTTCCGGAAACAGCCTCGCGTTGCACACCGCCCTGCCGTCCACATACAGAACCAGGTGCTTGCTGATCCGGTCGGTATCATCGAACTCCACATCCGGTGTATAGCCGATCTCCTTTACAAAGACCGCTTCTCGGATGGCGAATCCATCCTGCAGCCCCTCATCTCCGTAGTTGTACCATTTCATCTCCATCATGATCCGTTCCTCCTAAATATGTGCCGGCTCCCCGTCTGCCGGCAGTTTCCGGTAGACGCTCAGATACATTCCCAGTCCGCAGGCCAGACCGCCGATCACATTGGAGACCGGCTCCGCCATGTATACACCGTCCACCCCGAAGCCCAGCCTCGGCAGAAGTACGGTCAGCGGCACAACGATCACCACTTTGCGGAACAGCGAGAAGAAGATTGCCCGCTTGGTGCAGCGCAGTGCGGTGAACGTTGTCTGCCCTGCCATCTGGAATGCCATGAACGCAAACGCAAAGAAATACAGCTTCAGGGAATGAACGCCCAGGGCAATCATTTCCTGATCATTGGTGAATATGCTCATCAGTCTGCCCGGGATGAGCAGCACCACGATCCAGGCCGCAACGGCATAGACCAGACCGCCCACCGTAATGAACCGGATGCACTCCTTGATGCGGGAGTACTTCTGCGCTCCGTAGTTGAAGGACATCACGGGCTGGGAACCATGGGTGATGCACATGGACGGCAGGGAGACAATCTCCCGGACACTGTTGATGATGGTCATGATGCCGACGTAGAGATCACCGCCGAACGTGCGCAGTGTTACATTGCACAGAATGGATACCAGGGTATTCGTACCCTGCATAACGAATCCGGCTGTACCCAGAGGGACAATCTCAGCGAGCAGGGAAGCCGACGGCTTCAGGTACTTTGCCCGGATGCGGTACGGTGCCTCCTTCTTCAGGAAGAAGTACAGTGCCCAGATGCAGGAAACCATCTGGCTGATGATCGTCGCCAGCGCTGCACCGGTCACACCCATATGCATCCCGTAGATGAACACCGGATCCAGGACCAGGTTCAGAAACGCACCGATGAATACCGTCATCATGCCTGTACGCGGATAGCCTGAAGCATTGATGAAGCCGTTCAGTCCCGTCGACAGCATCGCTGCGGCGGTGCCCCACAGATAGACCTTCAGGTAGGCATCCGCGTACACATAGGACACATCGCTCGCCCCGAACAGATAGAGAATATCCCTGCGGAAGAACATGCCCACCAGGAACAGGATGATGGATGTGATCCCCAGCATTACCGCTGCCTGTCCGAGCACCCGCTCTGCACGGTCCTCGTTCTTCTGTCCCAGGGCAATGGCATACAAAGGAGTTCCGCCGGTAGCGAACAGGTTGGTGAATGCCGCAACCAGCGTTGTAATCGGGAAAGCCAGTCCGATGCCGGTCAGGGCGATCGCCCCGGTGCCGGGCAGATGACCGATGTAGATCCGGTCCACTACGTTGTAGAGGAGATGGACCAGCTGTGCAAACAGCAGAGGAATGCTCTGTGCCAGGACCACCTTCCAGATCCTGCCGTTCCCGAAATCGTTTTTCATACCTGCCATTTTACCATAGCCGGCATGCACTGCGGCAGATGCGCTGGAAAGAAAAAATGCACAGAGCTATAATATTCAGTATGTGTTTCAAGGAAAGGAGACCTGTATGGAGGATCATATGAGCCTGATCAACAGTGTATTCGGCCTGCAGTCCAGAAATACCGACGATTCCGATACCATGAGCGACATGTACCGGAAACTGCTCACCATAGCCTGGCCGGCTGCGCTGGAAGGCCTCCTGCTTTCCTTGATGAATTCATTCGATACCATGATGGTGGGAAAACTGGGACCGGCAGCCATTGCCTCGGTCGGCCTCTGCGCCCAGCCGCGGATGATTCTTCTGCTGGTCGCCCAGTCCCTGTGCGTCGGTACAACCGCTGTCGTTGCCCGCAGAAAGGGCGAAGACCGCCACGATTCCGCTGTCTCCTGCCTTAAGCAGTCCCTGGCCATCATTACCTTCATCGGCATCATCATTACTCTGATCGGCTGCTTCGGCGCGCACGGGCTGGTGCGCCTGGCCGGTGCGTCTGCAGAGACAGAACCGAACGCAGCCATCTACTTCCGCATCATATCTTCGGCATTCATTCTCAACTGCTGGACTCTGTGCATCTGTGCAGCGATGCGCGGCATCGGGGAAACGAAGATCACCATGCGGGTCAATATGACTGCCAATATCGTCAATGTCTTCCTGAACTACTGCCTGATCCAGGGACACTTCGGGTTCCCTGCCCTCGGCGTCAGAGGCGCCGCCATAGCGACAGCCGCAGGAACGGCTGTCTCCTTCTTCATGGCACTGCGGGTTGTTCTGAAGAAAGAGGGCTATCTGAGCCTGAACCCGTTCGGTGGGTTTGCCTTTGACCGGGCTACCGTTGGTTCCTTGATCCATGTGGGCAGCGGCACCATTGCGGAATCCGTATTCCTGCGGGTCGGGTTCCTGATCAATGGACGCCTGATTGCCGGAGTCGGTACTTCTGCGTATGCGACCAACCAGATCGTCATGCAGGTATCCGGCCTTTCCTTTACGGTCGGTGACGGTACAGCCTCGGCTGCGACTTCCCTGATCGGGCAGTCACTGGGTGCGGGAAAGAAGGAGAAAGCCCGACTGTATGTGCAGGTGGTGCGCCGGGTTTCCTGGATCATTTCCCTGGCGATCATCCTGCTGCTGGTGTTCGGCAGGAACATTCTCCCGACGCTCTTTACCGAAGACCCTGTGATCCGTTCCATGGCTGCGCTCTGCTTCATCATTCTGGCTGTGGGCATTGTACCCCAGAACCTGCGGGTTGTGTTTGCCGGCTGTCTGCGGGGCGCGGGCGATGTACGATACGTCGCGGTCATTTCCTTGATCAGTGTACTGATCATGCGGCCGCTGCTGACCTGGGCATTCTGCTATCCCATCCATGCAATGTTTCCGGCCATGCACTTCAACTACACCGGACCGTGGATCTCCTTCGGACTGGATGCGCTGCTTAGGGCAGTGCTCCTGACCCTGCGGGTAAACCAGGGAAAATGGGTGGATATCCGTCTTTGAGGAACCATGCTCTTCTTCCTGTGCTACACTACAGGTAGCGGATAAAGGGAGAATTTGATCATATGACCAGGAAAGTCATCGCAGCAGGCCACATCTGCCTGGATGTTGCGCCTGTCTTTTCCCATAAGTGTGTACAGGATATTTCGGAAGTCTTCCGTCCCGGCGGTATTGTCCAGATCGGCGAGGCGGTTTTCAGTACAGGCGGTGCTGTTGCCAACACCGGTCTGGCAATGAAGATCTTCGGTGCGGATGTTGAACTGATCGGTAAAATCGGCAGAGATCCTTTCGGGGATACGGTCATGAAGATCCTTTCCGGCTACGGAGCGGAACAGGGAATGATCATCTCCGGCACCGATCCGACTTCCTACACCATCATTCTTACCCTGCCCGGCATCGACCGGATCTTCCTGCATGCACCGGGTGCGGACGCCACCTTCTGTTCGGACGACGTTCCCGAAGCAGCGCTGGAAGATGCGGTCCTGTTCCACTTCGGCTATCCTACAGCCATGCGCAGGATGTACCTGGACGGGGGAAGCGAACTGATCCGGCTCATGAAGCGCATCAAGGAGCACGGGATTGCGTCATCGCTGGATCTATCGGCTGTAGATCCTTCTTCGGAAGCCGGACAGCAGGACTGGGATACCATCCTGCGCAAGGTTCTGCCCTGGACTGACTTCTTCGTGCCCAGTGCGGAGGAGCTCTGCAGCATGATCGATCCGGAACGGTACAAAGAGTGGCTGCAGCGTGCCGGCAGGCAGGATGTATGCACAGTACTGGATCCGGTCCGGGATATCCGTCCGCTGGCAGAGCGCTGTCTGTCCTACGGTGCGAAAGTCCTTCTGATCAAATGCGGCGCACTGGGCATGTACCTGCGCACTGCCGGAGCAGATGTACTGAAAACGATCGGATCCCGGCTGGAATTCAGCATCGGTGAGTGGGCTGATCTCGAGATCTTTGAGCCAAGCTATGTACCGGACCGGATTGTATCGGGCACCGGGTGCGGTGATACATCCATTGCGGCATTCCTGACCGCCGTCCTGAACGAAGAAACGCCTCAGGAAGCCCTGCATCTGGCTGCTGCAGCGGGTGCCGCCTGCATAACAGGTCCGGATGCACTGAGCGGTCTGATGAACATGACGGAACTGAAGGAAAGAATCCATGCCGGCTGGAAGAAGACCGGCGGACAAAGGAGAGAATGATATGTTGGTAACCATGAATGATGTACTGATTCCGGCAAAGGAAGGCGGCTACGGCGTCGGGTTCTTCAATGCTGTAACCCTGGAACAGGCACGGGCTGTCATTGAAACGGCGGAAGAACTGCGCTCCCCCGTCATGATCGGCACAGCCGACGGTCTGAACGGTTTTGTGCCGTTGAAGGAAGCAGCGTACTTCCTGCGGCCGCTGGCCCAGGCTGCATCCGTACCGGTCGCCCTGCACTACGATCACGGATATTCCTTTGAGAGCTGCATGGACGCGGTGAAGAACGGGTTCACCTCCATCATGTTTGACTGCTCCACGCTGCCCTATGAAGAAAACATCCGGAGCCTTGCAGAGATGGTGAAGATCTGCCATGCCATGGGCATTACCGTGGAGGGCGAACTGGGACACGTCGGTGACAATGAAGGCAGCGGAAAGCTGGAGAAGCCCAGTGACTACTATACGGATCCGCAGGTTGCCCTGGACTTTGTCCAGCGTACCGGTGTAGACGCACTGGCCATTGCGGTAGGCAATGCCCACGGAGACTATAAATTCCCGCCGAAGCTGGACTTCGAGCGGATCAAAACCATTTCCGGACTGACGGGCATCCCGCTGGTGCTGCATGGCGGCAGCGGCCTGGCCGATGATGATTTCCGGACAGCGGTCAGCCTCGGCATCAGCAAGATCAATATCTTCACCGATATCGACAAGGCCGGCCGCAACGGTCTGAAGCAGGCAATCGATGAAGGCGCAATGGTCATGCGCGACATGCTGGCGTATGAAAGAAACGCTATGAAAGCCGTCGTAGCTGAAAAGCTGACCCTCTTCGGCAGCGTCGGAAAAGCCTGATAAAAGGAATCCTTCCGGATTCCCTGTCGGTTGGTATCCTGGCCGGCATCCCTCTGCGGATGCTGGCTTTTCTGTATCCTTGAACAGAAAACACAGCGTTTCCGCTGTGCTTTTCCGTCTGATTATTCAGCCGGCTTCTCTGCCTTTTCGAAGATCAGGGACTGACCGTTCTCCGCCATGGTCAGAGTCGTACCATCGACGGTAATCGCAATGACTTCCTCACCGAGCGTCATCTTTCCGTCCGCATAGGTCATCTCTGTAGTCTCACCGAACATATCCAGAACCGCTTTGCCGTCTTCCGCAATCTCCAGTGTGACATACATGCCGAGCGAATCCAGCAGCTCAACATCTTCCTTGCCGCTCTTGCCATCCCCGTCGACCATATCGACCAGCTTCCAGTAGCCGACCGCCGGATCTACCTTAGGCTTGGAAGAGCAGGCTGTCAGTGCTGTGACCATGAATACTGTCAGTGCCAGTGTCATCAATCTTTTCAGTAATTTCATTTTCTTTCACTCCTTGTGTTTATTCTATCAAACTCTCTGCACTTTCATCAACAATCCACCGAACACATACAAAGCCCTTCGATTCTGCTACACTGATTACAGAAACGGAGCCCGCTTATGTACAGAGAAGAACACATACAGATTCCTTTTGAGGACTATACCATTCCCGCTGTTGTCACGCTTCCGGAAGGGAGCACAGAGAAAGGAGTTGTCATGCTGCACGGAACCGGCACAAACAAGGATGAGGCTGGAAACGGCTACATCACGGCTTCCCGGATCTTCGCAGAAGACTACGGCCTGGCATCCATCCGCATTGACTGGCCGGGATACGGAGAATCCCAGGCAAGCCCTCTCTGCTATGATTTCACCACTGCGGTACGGAATGCCGCAACGGCCGCGACCGTTCTGCAGATACAGTACGGGATTCCCCGTACCGGTGTCATGGGATGGAGCCAGGGAGGCAGTGATGCACTGCTGGCGGCAGGAAACTACCCGGATCTCTTCAGCGCGGTTGTGACCTGGGCAGGTGCACTGGACCTGTCCGGGATGATTACCAAGGATGACATCCGTTCAGCCATACAGGACGGATATTTCATCATGCACTTCGACTGGCGGGAAGCCGTTCCGGTTTCTGCCCAGTGGGCAGAGGATGCCCTCACAGTGGATATTCTGGAAACCTTTGCGTTCAGCAGTGCACCGGTACTGGCCATCGCCGGCGAAGATGACGACGTCGTAGATCCGGAGTGTGCACAGATGATCGTGGAAGCGTCTGATAATCCTGCCTCCGCTGTCCTCATCATCCAGGGAGCGGACCATGTATTCCATGTACTGGAAGACGAGCAGTCGCCGCAGCTGCTGGAAGCGGTCCATGCGGCGGGAGACTTCTTCAGGGCACAGCTGTAAAGAAAGAGGACAGGCCAGCCTGTCCTCTTTTTTATTCTTCGAATCCCAGGAAGATATAGCCGGTATCCTCGATGGTTTTCTTCAGTTTTTCTCTGTCCAGCGGTCCAGCGCTTTCAATGACTGTTTCCTTTTTCCTCCGGTTTGATTTTACCTTTTTCACATCAAACTGTTTCCGGACTGCATCATTGATGTGTGCTTCACACATGGAGCACATCATACCGTCCACTTTGACAAC